>CALLZQ010000304.1 GCA_937858255.1 uncultured Tabrizicola sp. | reverse complement strand
GTCCATATGGGCATAGAAGGTGTCGCCGGTGAAATGGGCGAAATGCTCGACATCCTCCTGCGTGACCTGTCGCGCCGCCGTCACCAGTTGATCGCCGATCTGCAACTCGGCCAGCGATTTGCGGAAGGGGTGCTGGCCCTGCCGCCCCCCGGCCCCCTCGATCCAGCGACCGGTCACGGCAGAGAGCAGCCGGGGGCTGCCCTGCACGGCGGTGCGCTGCATGTAATGCTTCACCCCCCGCATCCCGCCCATTTCTTCGCCGCCCCCCGCCCGGCCCGGCCCGCCATGCACCAAGGGTGCCAGAGGCGAGCCATGACCGGTGGATGACTTGGCCGAATCCCGGTTGCCGATCAGCACCCGGCCATGATGCGGGGCCAGTCCCAGCACCGCCGCCGTGGCAAACTTCGGATCATCGGTAAAGACCGAGGAAACCAGCGAGCCCTTGCCCTTGGCCGCCAGCGCCACCGCCTCGTTGATATCGTCATAGGGCATGACGGTCGATACCGGCCCGAAGGCCTCGACATCATGAACCGCCCCGGCCGCAAAGGGGGTATCACAATACAGCAGCACCGGATTCAGGAAGGCCCCGGCCCCGGCATCGCCCGAGACGACACGCACCTGATCCGGGTTGCCCGCCACGATCTCGGCATCGGCCTGCAAGTCGCGGATCCGCGCCCGCACCTCTTCGCGCTGATCAAGGCTGGCCAGCGGCCCCATCCTCGTGCCTTCGTCACCCGGCAGGCCAAGGGCGGTCTTGTCCAGCCGATGCCCCAGCGCGGCAATCACCGCCTGAACATGGGCACGCGGGACAAAAACCCGGCGGATGGCCGTGCATTTCTGTCCGGCCTTTGCCGTCATCTCGCGAGCAACTTCCTTGACGAACAGGTCGAACTCCACGGTTCCCGGCCCGGCATCGGGGCCGAGGATCGCGGCGTTCAGACTGTCCGCCTCCATGGTAAAGCGGGTGGAATGCTCGATCACCGCCCGGTGCGACTTCAGCTTTCGCCCGGTCCAGGCCGAGCCGGTAAAAGTCACGGCATCCTGCCCAGTCACATGGTCCAGCAGATCGCCGACCGAGCCGGAAATCAGTTGCAGCGCCCCCTCGGGCAGCAGGCCGGTCTCGATGATCCGCCGCACCACCAATTCGGTCAGATAGGCGGTCTGGGACGCCGGTTTCACGATACAGGGCATGCCGGCGATCAGCGTCGGGGCGATCTTTTCCAGCATCCCCCAGACCGGAAAATTGAAGGCATTGATATGTACCGCAACCCCTTGCAGCGGTTGCAGGATATGCTGCGCGACAAAGCTGCCGTCCCTGGACAGTACCTCGACCTCGCCCTCTGTCAGCACAGGGGTATTGGGCAATTCCCGCCGGGCCTTGGAGGCAAAGGTCAGCATGGTGCCGATCCCGCCCTCAATGTCGATCCAGGCATCGGAACGGGTGGCACCAGTGTGCAGGCTTTCGGCGTAGAACTCTTCTTTCATCTCCAAGAGTTTCAGGCCCAGCGCCTTGAGCATCCCTGCCCGGTCATGAAAGGACATGGCGCGCAGCCTCGGGCCTGCGACCTCGCGCCCATGGGCCAGACAGCCAGCAAAATCGATCCCGGCAGAGTCGATCGTGGCCACCACCGCGCCGGTCGCGGCGTCACACAGGGGCTGGCCGGCGCCGGCGCCTTGTTGCCAGCGGCCAGAGACATAGCTTTCCAACCGGCGCGGAAGGCGGGCCGATGCGGTCATGGGTATCATCCTTGGTCAGGGCGGGGGGTGCCCCCGCAGGTCAGTTCAGGCCAATCGGCCCCAGCGTTTCGGCAACCAGCGTCTCCCACCGGGCGAGCAGATCCTCGTTCGTGGCATGGCGCAGACCCAAGCGGGCCAGCATCTGATGGCGGTCCGAACGCGCGGCGCCAAAACTCGCGGCCACACGGGGGCGCCAATAGGCGATGGCATCCCTGGCCGCGTCCCTGCCTTCGGGCGTCGCGGCCAGACGGTCCAGCCCTTCGATCCCCAGCTCGGCATGCCGCGCCTCTCGCGGGGCGATCTCACGGAAAACCTCGGCCAGCGGCGCATAGGAAACCCGGGTCAGTTCTGTCATCTGTACCCCTGTGGCAAGCCCCATCAGCACATTCATCGCCACCGCATCGGCCCAACCGGTGATCGGATAATGAAACACCGACAGCCGCATATCGCCCCCTGTGCGGACGGCGCCGAACTCGGCCTCACGCGGCAGGCGCGCCGCCCAGTCATGCTGGCGCTGATACCGCGCGGTATCGGTGCCGAAATCGGCCATCACCCCCAGCACCCGCTCGGCATGATCGGCCTTTTCCAGCGTGATCCGGCTGGCGGCGATACGTTCCTTGATGCCGGGCGCAAAGTTGATCGAGGCGGCGAAACCCGCCGAAGCCGCCAGCTCGCTGTCCACGAAAGAGGACATCAGCCGCATCAACTCACCCCGAAAGCGCGCAGGCACATTGCCGGGAGAGGTCAGGACACCGCCTTGCGACAGGTAGTCCTCGATATTCATCGTCTCGGTCATCGGTTCCTCACTCATCAAAGGTGACGACGACCTTGTCGGTCACCGGGAAGCTCTGGCAGGACAGGACGTAACCGGCCCGCACCTCGTAATCTTCAAGTGCGTGGTTCGTCACCATCTCGACCTGCCCCTCGATCACCTTGCAGCGGCAGGTCGAACAGACGCCGGCCTTGCAGGAATAGGGCGCGTCGAGGGCGTTCTCGATCGCCGCGTCCAGCAGGCTCTGCCCGGCGCGCGGCATCTGGAAGCTGCGCACGGTTCCATCCAGCGTGACCGTCGCCGCGACCGCATTGCCGCTGCCCAGTTCCGTCTTGGTGGCGGGCCGCACTCTGGCCCGGCCCGGCTGGCCGCTGGCAAAGAGTTCGAACTTGATCTGCGCCTCGGACAACCCATGGCTGCGAAGGCTGGCGGCAATGGCCAGCATCATCGGCTCTGGCCCGCAGATAAAGGCGGTATCGACCGATCTTGGGTCAATCCAGCCGTCAAACAGGGCCTTCATCTTGGCGGCATCCACCCGGCCGGTGAAAAGGTCGATCTCTTGCGCCTCGGTCTCCAGAACATGAATGACGGAAAAGCGGCCGAGATAGCTGTTCTTGAGATCCTCGAGTTCTTCGCGGAACATGATCGTGCTGATCGCCCGATTGGCATAGACCAGCGTGAAACGCGAGGCCGGTTCATCCGCCAGAACCGTCTTGATGATCGACAACAGCGGGGTAATGCCCGAGCCGCCGGCAAAGCCGAGGTACTGCTTTTCCGCCAGTGGATCGACGGGGGTAAAGAATTTGCCCATCGGCGGCATCGCCTCGATCTCGTCGCCCGGCGCAAGGTTCTCATTCGCCCAGGTCGAGAAGGTGCCGCCATCGACCCGCTTGATCCCGACCCTCAGCACACCTTCATGCTTGCCGGCACAGATCGAATAAGAGCGGCGTAATTCCTCGCCGTCAAAGGCGCGGCGAAAGGTCAGGTACTGGCCTTGGGTAAAATCGAACAGGGCGCGATCCTCGTCGCGCGGGGCGAGGGTCACAACCACGGCGTCGCGGGTGTCGCGGCGAACCTCGGTGACCTTCAACGGATGAAAGCGAGACATCTTATCCTCCCGGAATGTCCTGGCATCGGGCGCATCCTCAGATGCATTTGAAATAGTCGAAGGGTTCCAGACAGTCGGTGCACCGATAGCTGGCCTTGCAGGGGGTCGAGCCGAACTGGCTGATCTTTTCGGTCTTGGCCGATCCACAGCGCGGACAGGCAATCGTCAGATTTGAGTCCCCCGTCAGCGGGGCGCCCCGCCCCATCAGACGGCCATCGGCGGCTGTGCCATCCACCGGCGGGGCAATGCCATAGGCCCGCAGCTTTTCGCGGCCCTCTGGCGTGATCCAGTCGGTCGTCCAGGGGGGCGAGAGGCGGCGTTCCAGCCGCAATTTCTCAATCCCCTGATCCCGCAGCGCCGCCTCGATATCGAGGTTGATCACGCTGGTCGCGGGACAGCCCGAATAGGTGGGCGTGACCGTGACGACCAGCGTGTCATCCTGCCATTCCACATCCCGGATGATGCCCAGATCGGTCAGACTGATCACCGGGATTTCCGGGTCCGGCACTTGCGACAACCAGTGCCGGACCTGCTGGATATCAGGGCGAAACGGGCCGCTCATGCGCTTACCAGGTGCCGCCCGGATAGGCGCGCTGGAGGAACTGCATATCGGCCAGGATAAAGCCCAGGGCCTCGGTATGCCGGCCGGTCTTGCCGCCCCTGTGCTGAAAATGGCCCTCGGGCCGGCTTAGCGTTCCCGCCCCCATCCCCTCGGCTCCGGTCTGACCCCATGCAGCCCTGAGGCTGGCCGGATCGGGGGCGATCCCTGCCGCCACAACGGCCTGATCCACCGCATCGGCCATGAACATCTCGCCAGTATAGGGCCAGAGCGAAGTCAGCGCCTTTTGCATCCGGGCATGGCTTTCATCGGTCCCGTCCCCCAGCCGGATCACCAGATCGGCCGAGCGTTCCAGATGATAGGCCACTTCCTTGACCGCCTTGGCCGCGATTTCCGCCACACGCGGGTCACTGGACCGCTGCAAGGCCCGCAGCATCTCGATATGCCAGGCGTCAAACAGGAACTGACGCATCAGCGTCATGCCGAAATCGCCGTTCGGACGTTCGACCAACAGCACATTGCGGAACTGTGCTGCATCGCGCAGATAGGCAAGCGCATCCGCGGTGCGTCCCTTGCCCTCGACCTCGCCCGCCAGACCCAGCCAGAACTGCGTCTGCCCGATCAGGTCAAGCGCGGTATTGGCCAGCGCGATATCCTCTTCCAGCACGGGACTGTGGCCGCACCATTCCGAAACCCGGTGCCCCAGCACCAGACAATTGTCACCCAGCCGGCAAAGCCAGTCGAAATAGGCGGTGCGATCGACCGCCGGGTCCGCGCTCGCCATCACATATGCCCCACTTCTGCCGGAATGTCGAAAAAGGTCGGATGGCGGTAGACCTTGCTGTTCGAAGGCTCGAACAGCGGTCCTTTGTCGGACGGGGCCGAGGCCGTGATGTCGTTGGACTTCATCACCCAGATCGACACCCCCTCATTGCGGCGGGTATAGACATCGCGGGCATTACAGATTGCCATTTCGGCATCGGGTGCGTGCAGGCTGCCAACATGGCGATGGTTCAGACCATGCTGGCCACGGATAAAGATTTCCCACAGGGGCCATTCGCTGGACATCGGTCAATTCCTCCCGTTTCGGGCTAAGGGGTGGGGGCGGACCTGCGGCCCGCCGTCAATTCACTCGGCCGCCATGCGTGCAGCGGCGCGCCGGGCCTCTTGTTTTCTGGCATGCGCCATCAGGCCCTCGCGGAACCAGGCGCCATCCTCCCAGGCCGAGACCCGCGCCTCCATCCTTTCGGCGTTGCAGGGGCCATTGCCCGCGATCACCTGAAAGAACTCATCCCAATCGGGTTCCGAGAAGTCGTAGCCGCCCTTCTCTTCGTTCCACTTCAGGTTCGGGTCGGGAATGGTGAGGCCCAGATATTCCGCCTGCGGCACCGTCTGGTCGACGAATTTCTGGCGCAACTCGTCATTGGTGTTGATCTTGATCTTCCACTGCATCGACTGCGCGGAATGGACCGAGTCCTTGTCCGAAGGGCCGAACATCATCAGCGACGGATACCAGAAGCGGTTCATCGCATCCTGCGCCATTTCCTTCTGCGCGGGCGTCCCCTGAAGGCACATCTTCAGCAAGATGTCGTAGCCTTGGCGCTGATGGAACGACTCTTCCTTGCAGATGCGGATCATCGCGCGGCTGTAGGGACCGTAAGAGGTCTTTTGCAACTGCACCTGGTTCATGATCGCCGCGCCATCGACCAGCCAGCCGACCGTGCCGATATCGGCCCAGTTCAGTGTCGGATAGTTGAAGATCGAGGAGTATTTCATCTTGCCGTTATGCAGCAGCGCCAGCAATTCATCGCGGCTGACACCCAAGGTCTCGGCAGCAGAGTAAAGGTAGAGGCCATGCCCGGCCTCGTCCTGAACCTTGGCCAGCAGGATCGCCTTGCGTTCCAGCGTCGGCGCCCGGGTGATCCAGTTGCCTTCGGGCAATTGGCCGACGATTTCGCTATGGGCGTGCTGGCCGATCTGACGGATCAGGGTCTTGCGATAGCCCTCTGGCATCCATTCCTTCGGTTCGATCTTTTCGCCCCGGTCGATCCGGTCCTGAAAGGCGCGTTCCTGCTCGGTCATCTCTTCGCGGGATTTCGCGCCTTCGGCCTTGACCATCTGTGCATACATGGCTGGTTCCTCCCTCAGACTTTCTCGATGATGATGGCGATGCCCTGCCCCACGCCGATACACATGGTACAAAGCGCATAGCGCCCGCCGGTGCGGTGCAGCTGGTACATCGCGGTGGTGATCAACCGCGCGCCCGACATGCCCAGCGGATGACCCAGCGCGATGGCGCCGCCGTTGGCGTTCACATGCGCGGCGTCATCGGGCAGACCCAGATCGCGCAACACGGCCAGCGCCTGCGCGGCAAAAGCCTCGTTCAACTCGATCACATCCATCTGATCCAGTGTCAGGCCCGCGCGCGCCAGTACCTTGCGCACCGCAGGGGCGGGGCCGATGCCCATGATGCGCGGCTCAACCCCCGCCGCGGCCATCG
>CALLZQ010000303.1 GCA_937858255.1 uncultured Tabrizicola sp. | reverse complement strand
GTGGCAGCATTTCGGAACCTTACGTCGCCGGCACAGCGGCTGCAATGGTCCCCCCCTATCCGGCCGGCGGAACCCGCAATGCGGTACCCTCTGCCGCCTGCACCTCGACCCCGCCAGTCAGCACCAGTCTTGTGCCCGAAGCGCCGCCCCGCGCCTCATGGATACGGGCGTAATGCTCGACCGGAGTCGTCGAAAGCAGGGTCTCACCATTGTAGCTTTCCAGCGAAAGGGAGTAACGACCGGTTGGCAGGTCAGTTCCTGCCGCACTCTTCGGCGTCCAGCTAAAGACCCCTGCTGTGGTTGAGATATCCTCTCGCGCCACCGTGTCCCCCTTGGCATTCTTGACCACAAGAACCGCGCGATCCGCCGCTGTTGCCGGGCTGGTGGTCAGGGTGATGTTCTGTCCGCTGACATGGACATCGGCCGCCGACCGTGCCTCTTGCCCCACCCAGCCAGCCAGTTGCGACATGGACAGGACCCCGAATTGCGCCTGCATCGCCTCTAGCAACTGATTGGTTTTCACCGACTGTTCGACATTCGAAAATGTGGCGAGCTGGACGGCATAGTCCGATGCCTCAATCGGGTTCAACGGATCCTGATTTTGCATCTGCACCGTCAGCATCTTGAGAAAGGTCTGAAAATCCGAACTCATCGCCCCGGAACTGGCCGTGGATTTACTGGCAGTGCCAGTGGCGGAAATCTGGGAAATATCCATCGCAGGGCCCTTTCAGAGGCGAAGGTGAAGGCGCCCGGCCTCGATCAGGCGCGGGGCGTGGCTGGCGGCAGGCTCGGCAGTGGCGGTGGTAAAACCATGGGCTTTGGCCAAGGCATTCCGGGCGTCGGGCCGCTGCTCTTGCTGGCGCCAGTCACCGAAGGAAAGGCTGGCATGGGACAGGCCGCTCTGACGCAATTCCTGCGCAAGAAGATCGGCCTGGCGACGCAGAAGATCGAGGGTCTCGGGCCGCTCGACAAAAAGTCGCACTTGCAGGCTGTCGTCTTGGCCGGTGATGTGAATATGCACCTTGCCCAGCTCTTCAGGTGCCAGGGTGATTTCAGTCCGGGGCGGGCCGTCCGGCATGGCAGACTGCTGGATCGAGGCCAAAATCTGGCTGCGTACGGCATGCAGTTCCGCGCCATGCGACAGCAGTGGCGCGTGGCCAGATATCAATGCTGGGGCGGTTTGGGCCGACGTGACGGGTCGCCCCGGCTCAACCAGTCCGGTGAGATCCGTTACACCTGTCGCTTCTGTCTCAACAATCTGTGCCGGTGAGGTCGCGCGATAGGGCGTCACCTTCAGTTCGTTTGCCTGAGAGGTGGGGATGGTATTCGTCGCGGAGGCAGGTGTTTGCCGCGGCTGCACCAATTCGGCAGGTTTTGGAGAATCGGTGCCGACGACCAGGTCTGTTTTCTGTTCGGGCCGCGCCTCGGGTAAGGGCACGCGCCGCTCAGAGGTCAGCCGAGCAGGGGCGCCGCCCTGAGCCGGGTCAGCGATCTCGGCTTTTCGGACAGGGGCCATATCGACCGCTTTTTCCTCTGTCGATTGCTGCACCGAAGGGGAAGGGGTGGAAACAGGCGTGGCTGATGCTGGGGCAATGGTCGCCGCTTCAGATGGCTTCTGAGCGAAGGTTCCTTCCACCGGTGCGTCAAGCGTTTCGGGGCGAGGCTGGGCCGGGTTTTGGGGCGGGCTGGAGACGACGGCGCGGGGAGAGGCGGGGGGGGGCGCGGGGGGGCCCCCTTTTTCGCCCGGGGGGGGGGGGGGC
>CALLZQ010000302.1 GCA_937858255.1 uncultured Tabrizicola sp. | reverse complement strand
TGGGCCTGCCGCTGACCGTGGCCAGTGCGGTCAATGACATGTTCTCGTCAGCCTGCCTGTCACTGCAACTCTGCCCGCTGCTGACCCAGGGCCAGATCGAGGCGCTGGAACATCACGCCAGCGATACGCTCAAGGCACTCTACCTGCCCAAGCTGATCTCGGGCGAGTGGAACGGCACCATGAACCTGACAGAGCCGCAGGCCGGTTCCGACGTGGGCGCCCTGCGCAGCCGGGCCGAGCCGCTGGCGGATGGCACCTATGCCATCACCGGGCAGAAAATCTTCATCACTTGGGGCGATACCGACTTTCTGCCCAATACCCTGCATCTGGTGCTGGCCCGCCTGCCTGACGGCGCCCCGGGGACCAAGGGGATCAGCCTGTTCCTTGTGCCGAAGTTCCTGCCAGACGACGCAGGCAACCCGGGTCAGCGCAATAGCCTTCAGGTCGTCAGTCTGGAACATAAACTGGGCATCCACGGCAGCCCGACCTGCGTGATGCAGTTCGACGGCGCAAAGGGCTGGCTGGTCGGTCAGGCGCATGGCGGTATGGCGGCCATGTTCACCATGATGAACAATGCCCGTCTGGGGGTTGGTGTTCAGGGCGTCGGCGTGGCCGAGGCCGCCTATCAACAGGCGCTCGATTATGCGACCAGCCGCGTGCAGGGGCGCACGCCCGAGGCGGGCCAAGGTGCGATCATCGGTCATGCCGATGTGCGCCGCATGCTGGCCTCGATGAAGGCCGAGATCTTTTCCGCCCGCGCCATCGGGCTGGCCTGCGCCATGGCGATTGATATGGCCAATGCCACCGGCAACGCCGACTGGCAGGCGCGGGCGGCGCTGCTGACGCCAATCGCCAAGGCCTATGGCACCGATGTTGGCGTGAATGTCGCCTCGCTGGGGGTGCAATTGCACGGTGGCATGGGCTTTATCGAGGAAACCGGCGCCGCCCAATTCCTGCGCGATGCCCGTATCACCCCGATCTATGAGGGCACGAACGGGATTCAGGCGATGGATCTGGTGGCGCGCAAGATGATGGACGGGGGCGAGGCCGCTTTCCGCCTGATTGGTGAGATTGAGGCCGCGGCCAAGGCCGCCCGCGACACCCTGCCCGATCTGGCCGAGGATGTCTGGGGCGCGGCGGAAACGTTGCGCGAGGCGACCGAGGCGCTGATCGCCCGCGATCTGACCGACCGTTTCGCCGGGGCCGTCCCCTATCTGCGGGCCTTTGCGCTGGTCCTTGGCGCGCATTATCACCTGACCGCCGCCCGGGCCGAGGGCGCGGATGGCCCGCGCAGCCGTCTGGCCCGTATCGCGATCAAGCGCCTCTTGCCGCGCCATGTGGCGCTGCTGGCCGAGGCCGCCGAGGGGGCTGCCGATCTCTACGCCCTCTCGCCCGAAGACCTCGCAGCGTGAGCCTGATCCGCTTTCCGCAAGAGACCCCGCCCGCCGAGGGCGAGGCGCGCGAGGTTGCGCCCGGCATCCTGTGGATGCGCCTGCCGTTGCCGATGGCGCTGGACCATGTGAATGTCTATGCGCTGGATGACGGCGACGGCTGGACGGTGATCGACACCGGCATGAACAGCAAGCGCAGCCGCGCCCTGTGGGAGCGGCTGTTATCCGGCCCCTTGGCGGCCAAACCGGTGACGCGGCTGATCGGCACGCACCACCACCCCGACCATATCGGCCTCGCCGGCTGGTTTCAGGCGCGGGGGGCGGAACTGTGGATGACCCGCACCGCATGGCTCTATGCGCGGATGCTGGTGCTGGACGAACAGCCACAGATGACGCCCGAGCAGCATCTCTATTACACCCGCGCCGGCATGCCCGCAGAAATGCTGGCCCACCGCGCGACCGAGCGGCCCTTCAACTTCTGCGATGTGGTTCATCCGATGCCGGTGGGCTTTACCGCGCTGAGCGAGGGGCAGGTGCTGCGGATGGCCGGGCGCGACTGGGTGGTGCGGCTGGGTTCCGGCCACGCCCCCGACCACGCGACCTTCTGGACCGAGGGGCTGGTGATCGGCGGCGATCAGCTTTTGCCCGGGATTTCCGCCAATATTGGCGTCTATCCGACCGAGCCAGAGGCCGACCCGCTTGGCGAATGGCTGGACAGTTGCCGCCGCTTTCAACCCCTTGCCGATGATGGGCAATTCGTGCTGCCCGGGCACAAGCTGCCCTTCTTTGGCCTGCCCCTGCGCCTGCGCCAGATGATCGAGAACCATGAGGGCGCGCTTGCCCGCCTGACCGAGCATCTGGCCACCCCGCGCACCGCCCATGACTGCTTTTCCCCGCTCTTCAAGCGTGAGATCGGGCCGGGCGAATATGGCCTCGCCCTTGTTGAAACGGTGGCGCATCTGAACCACCTCTTGCGCCGGGGCGCTGTTTCGCGCCAGCTTGACGCAAGGGGGGCGTGGATATGGCAAGAAAACCGGTAACCGACATCGCGACCACGGCCGAGGCGGCCGAAGATGCCGCCCTGCCCCGCGCGGCGGCGGTTCATTCCGACCCCACCGCCCCGGCCAGTGCCGAGCAGAAACCGCTGCCCAAGGCGCTCTCCCGCCGCCCGGTCAAAGAGAAAAGCGCCGCCGAATGGGCCTATGAGCGGGTGATCCTCTATATCCGCAATTTCGAGGAACAACTCGACCCCGCCCAAGAGGTCGCCATGGGCTTTGCCGGTGGGGATGCCGGGGTGTTGCAGATCGAAGGTGTCGGCTTTTTCGAGCCAGACATCGTGACCTTCTATGGCCGCGACGAAGAGGGGCTGAAGACGCAACTGATCCAGCATGTCAGCCAGTTGAACGTGGTCCTGCGCGCCGTGCCGAAACTGGAACCGGCCCAGCCTGCGCGCCGCATCGGCTTTCGCCTCGAACAGGGCTGGACGGGGGGCGAGGCTGGCGACGCCTCGATCTGAAACCCTTATGCGACAGTCATCTTTGTCGCGCATCCATCCCCGTGACAGGCGGGAATGAATCGGATAAGGCAGGGAAAACATCGATCAAGGGAAGAGTGACATGGCCGAACACAAGCATGGAAGCATGGATATCCGCGTGCAGGAAAAGACCTTTGAGGGCTTTATCCGCATGGTGATCTGGGGCGCCGGCATCTCGATCGCCACGCTGATCTTCATGGCGCTGGTCAACGGCTGATCGGCGCGCCCATGTTCCGCCTGATCCTTGTCCTTGCGACGCTGCTGACCCTTGCGGCCTGTGGCGGGGCGGGACCGAAATGGGCCCCGGGCGGGGCGGGCGGCCAGGAGCGGTTTGTGCGCGGGGGCGCCCCCGCCCCACCGCCGAGGGCACGCTGTTTCCGAAGCCCGACGAGCGCCCCCCGCCGCCCAACGGCCCGGGCGCGCATACCGGCCTGCTGATCAACGGGTCAGAGCGGATCATCTTCGACCCCGCCGGCACCTGGCACCACCCCAATCTGCCCGAACGCAATGATGTGCATTTCGGGATGAGCCCGCGCATGGTGGCCTTTTACATCGACTACCACGCACGCGAGACCTATGACGTCTATGAACAGGTGCTGATCGTCTCGCCTGCCGTGGCGGAACTGGTGGCACAACGGGCCAAGGCCTATGGTGCCGTACCCAAGGCGCAATGCACCAACTCGGTTTCGTCCATCCTTAGCGGCGTACCCGGATTCGAGTCGCTGCCCAAGACCTGGTATCCGCGCAAGCTGATGGAGGCCTTTGGCGAATTGCCCGGCGTCACCACCCGCAAATATACCGACAATGATGCCGATGATAATCACGGCGTGTTGCTGGTGCAGGCGGGCGACCCGCGGCTTGTTGCCGAGTAATCCGGGCTACAGCCACCACAGCAGCGTATAAAGTGTGGCGCCGCCGGCGAGGATGGCGCCGATCACGCTGCGCGTCAGGATGCCCACCGCCAAAGTGACCAGCGCCGCCGCCAGCCGGGGCGCATCCGTCGCGCCCCCCGTCACGGCAGGCCACAGCACGGCAGGCGCCACCAGCCCCGGCAGAATCGCCACCGCCGTATAGCGCAGCGCCCGCGTCATCATCGGCGGCAAGGGCCGGTTGCCCAACATCCCCAGAAAGGAAAACCGGATCAGATAGGTGCCCAGACCCAACAGCGGCACGACGATCCAATAGGTTGCCTGATCCACGATCACCGGACCCGCCTCTTCTCCAGCGCGACCTCACAGGCGGCACCTGCCGCCATCGCCAGACAGGCCGCCAGCAACAGCCCCGTGCCATAGGGCAGGAAAGACAGCGTCAGCGCCCCCGCAATCGACACCCCCGCCGCCACGATATGCGGCAGGCTGCGCAGCATCGGTGCGCAGATCGCCAGAAAGGTGATCGGCACCGCGAAATCCAGCGCGTAATCCTTGGAAATCGCCTCGCCGACCAAGGCGCCGGCCAGCGAGGCGCCGAACCACAGGGGCGCGATCGGCGCCACTGTCCCAAAGAAAAATGCCACCTTTTCCGGCAGGCTTTGATGCGGGCGGCGTTCAAACTCGACCGCGCTGGCGGCAAAACTCTGGTCCACCAGAAAATAGGCCATCAAGGCCCGCACCTCCAACCGCGCACCGCCCAGATGCGGCGCCATCGCCACCGAATACATCACCATCCGCAGATTGATCGCCAGCGCTGTCGCCAGAATGATCAGCACCGGCGCCTGTTCCTGCATCAGTTGCAGCGCCGCGAATTGCGAGGCGCCGGCAAAGACAGTGACCGAAAACAGCATCACCTGCGCGACATTCAGCCCGGCTTCGGTCGCCACAACACCAAACAGCAGCGCAAAGGGCACAACCACGATGATGAACGGGGCCGAGGCGAGACAGCCGCGCAAAAAGGCCTTGGGGATCGGAGAGAGCATGACTTGGGTCTTTACGAAACGGGCAGGCCGACTTAGGCATTTTCCGTAGTGAAGGGAAAGGGGCAAGTGATGCGGGTATGTCTGGGCCTGCCCGACCATCATCGCGCCGCCGCCGCCCGGCTTTACTGGGAGGCATTTGGCGGCAAGCTCGGCCCGGTGCTCGGCCCCGAACCACGCGCCATTGCCTTCCTGATGCGGGTGATGCGGGCGGATCACTGCATCGCCGCCACCGATAGTGAGGACAGGCTGCTGGGAATCGCCGGGTTCAAATCGCCTGCCGGCAGCTTTGCCGGCGGGACCGGCGCCGATCTGCGGGCAGTGTATGGCCGCTTGGGCGGGGCATGGCGTGCCGGTCTGTTGCGTCTGCTGCAATCCGAGGTCGATAATGATCGCTTTCTGATCGACGGCCTTTGCGTTGCACGGGGGTATCGCGGGCGGGGCATCGGTTCGGCCTTGGTCGAGGCGCTGATCGCCGAGGCCGCCTGGCGCGGCTATGGGGCGGTCCGGCTAGAGGTGATCGACGCCAACATCCGCGCCCGCGCCCTGTATGAACGGATGGGCTTTGCCGCCTTTCGCAGCGAGACTCTGGGGCCGCTGCGGCTTGTGTTCGGCTTTTCCCGCGCCACCGTCATGATACGCGAGTTGCGCGGCGCACGCGGCTAGGCCACAGCCGTTCAGTTCTGCTATCCGTTCGGATAAATTCCCCCTGACAGAATGTCGCATCCTGTGACATAGTTTTGGCGCCTCATCGCCCGGATCAAGGGGCCGCGCGGCAGGCAACAAGAACAGGCAGCGCCGAGGGCGCCTCAGAGGGAACGTGGAATGCTTAACGAATTCAAGAACTTCATCGCGCGGGGCAATGTTGTCGACCTTGCCGTGGGTATCATCATCGGTGCGGCCTTTACGGCCATCGTCAATTCGCTGGTCTCGGATCTGATCAACCCGGTTATCGGCCTGATCACCGGCGGCGTCGATTTCTCGAACCTCTTCATCGATCTTTCGGGCACCAGCCCCGCCTCGCTCGCCGCCGCCAAAGAGGCCGGCGCGCCGGTCTTTGCCTATGGCGCCTTTATCACCGCGGTCATCAACTTCCTGATCATCGCCTGGGTGGTGTTCCTGATCGTCAAGGGCGTGAACCGTCTGAAAGAGGCCGCCGCCAAAAAGGAAGAGGCCAAGCCCGAGGCGCCCAAAGGCCCGACCGAACTGGATATCCTGATGGAAATCCGCGACTCGCTGAAGAAATAAGCGCCGGTCCTGACCGCGCCGGAATGACAAAGGCCCCCGCCGTCGCGGGGGCCTTTCTGCGTCCAAGGGCGGAGGAGGACCCAAGGACAGCGGGGATCAGATCTTCATCGCCTCATCCGCGGTGATCGCGGGCAGGCCCAGCGCCTCACCCACGGCCGCATAGGTCAGTTTGCCGGCATGGGTGTTCAACCCCGCCTTCAGATGCGGGTCTTCGGCGCAGGCGCGCTTCCAGCCCTTGTCCGCCAAGGCGAGCATGAAGGGCAGCGTCGCATTGCCCAGGGCAAGGGTCGAGGTCCGCGCCACCGCGCCCGGCATATTGGCCACACAGTAATGCATGATCCCGTCCACCTCGTAGATCGGGTCCTGATGGGTTGTCGCGCGGCTGGTCTCAAAGCAGCCGCCCTGGTCGATCGCCACATCGACGATGGCCGCACCCGGCTTCATCGTCGAAAGCTGCGCCTTGGACACCAACTTGGGCGCCGCCGCCCCGGGGATCAGCACCGCGCCAATCACCAGATCGGCCTCGGCCACCAGTTCCGCCGTCGCCCCCGCGCTGGCATAGGCGTTCTTGAAGTCGCGGCCAAACACATCGTCCAGATAGCGCAGACGCGGCAGCGAGCGGTCCAGCACGGTCACATCCGCGCCCATTCCGGCCGCCACCTTGGCCGCATGGGTGCCGACCACCCCGCCGCCGATCACCACCACCTTGCCCGGCAGCACCCCCGGCACACCGCCGAGCAGCACACCGCGCCCACCATTGGCCTTTTGCAGCGTCCATGCCCCCACCTGCGGCGCCAGACGGCCCGCAACCTCGGACATCGGCGCCAACAGCGGCAGGCCGCCAGACCGGTCGGTCACGGTCTCATAGGCAATCGCCGTCACGCCAGAGTTCAACAGATCATGGGTCTGCTCGGGGTCCGGCGCCAGATGCAGATAGGTGAACAAAAGCTGCCCCTCACGCAGGCGCGCCCGCTCGACCGCCTGAGGCTCCTTGACCTTGACGATCATGTCCGAGGTCGAAAAAACCTCTTCCGCCGTGCCCAGAATACGCGCCCCGGCAGCGACATAATCGGCATCGGCAAAACCTGCGCCCATACCGGCGCCGGTCTCAATTGCGACCTCATGGCCATGGGCTACCGCCTCGCGCGCCGCGTTCGGGGTCATGCCCACGCGGAACTCCTGCGGCTTGATCTCTTTCGGGCAACCGATCTTCATGTTTTCCTCCCTGCCGGACTCTGGGCCGGCTTATGGGCAAAGCATGCGCCCACACGGGTGCAATTGCTTTGAAACATCGGTGACAAATCGCGGCGGTTTTCGTAAGATTTCCCGGTCAGACACCAAAACCGCAAAGAATCTTCGGCAAAGATGGATCTAGACGCAACCGACCGCCGCATTCTGAACGCACTGCAAAAGCAGGGCCGCATCACCAATGCGGAATTGTCCGAGCGGGTGAACCTCTCGCCCTCGGCCTGTCACCGACGCACCCAAAGGTTAGAGGAAGAGGGTTACATCGCCGCCTATGTCGCCCTGTTGGAACCCCGCAAGCTGGGCCGCAACACCACCGTCTTTGTCGAAATCACGCTCGAGGGTCAGGCCGAGGAACTGCTCGACGCCTTTGAGCGGGAAGTGGCACGCATTCCTGACATCCTCGAATGTCACCTGATGGCCGGCTCTGCCGATTATCTCTTGAAGATGATGGTCGAGGATACCGAGGATTTCGCCCGCATCCACCGCCAGTTCCTGTCCCGCCTTCCCGGCGTACGGCAGATGCAGTCATCCTTTGCGCTGCGCACCGTGCTGAAAACCACCGCGCTGGCGGTCTAGGTGCGCCCAAAGAAAAACCCCCGGCCAGAGGACGGGGGTTGATCGTCTGGGTCGTTGCCGACCCCAGTGTCGTTCAAAACGCCTTAGAGAGCGCCTTCACGCTGTGCCTTCTTGCGCGCGAGTTTACGCGCACGACGGACGGCTTCGGCTTGCTCGCGCGCTTTCTTGACCGACGGCTTCTCGAAATGTTGCTTGAGCTTCATTTCCCGAAACACGCCTTCGCGCTGGAGCTTTTTCTTCAGAGCCCGGAGGGCCTGTTCGACGTTGTTATCACGAACGCTGACCTGCATGTGGTTGTCACCACCTTCCTAAGTTAGAGTTGCACTGTAAGTGCAGGCGAGGCGCGCTATAACAAAGCCGAACCCGCCTGTCCACCTTTGCAACCGGGGCCTGACCGATGGAAATGCCGAATTCTCCCGAAGCTGCCGCCGCGCGCCTACTGGAGGCTGCGCTGAACCATGTCGCCTTTGATGGCTGGAGCGAGACGACCTACCGCGCCGCCATCGCCGATTCGGGGGTTGATGCGGGGTTGGCGCGGGCGCTCTTTCCGCGCGGCGGGGTCGATCTGGCCATCGCCTATCACCGGCAGGGCGATCAGGCGATGCGTGAGGCGCTGGCCGCCCGCGACCTTTCGTCCCTGCGATTCCGGGAGCGGGTCGCGCTCGCGGTACGCCTGCGGATCGAAGCGGTCGAGGACCGTGAGGCGGTGCGGCGCGGCACGACCCTCTTTGCCCTGCCCCAACATGCGGCCGAAGGGGCCGGGCTGATCTGGGGCACCGCCGATGCGATCTGGACCGCCCTTGGCGACACCAGCGAGGATCTCAACTGGTACACCAAGCGCGCCACTCTCTCCGGCGTCTATTCGGCAACGGTGCTGTTCTGGCTGGGCGATGACAGCCCGGGCCATCAGGCGACGTGGGAGTTCCTCGACCGGCGGATCGAGGATGTGATGCGCTTTGAAAAGCTCAAGGCGCAGATGCGCGACAACCCGCTGTCGCGGGCGGTGATGTCGGGGCCATTGCGGTTTCTGGACCGGATCCGCAAGCCCTCTGCCGCGCCCGGCCTGCCGGGGCGGTGGCGTGACCCCTCGCAACCCCGCGCCTGAACGCACCCTTTCCTGACCAGATAAAGGCCCTTTGCATGACCCTCTCGCATACCATGACCGCCATCGAAATCAGCCAGCCCGGCGGCCCCGAGGTCTTGCGCGCCGCCACTGTGCCGGTGCCTGTGCCGGGTCATGGCCAGATCGTCATCCGCATCGCCTGGGCCGGGGTGAACCGGCCTGACGCGCTGCAACGCGCCGGCCTGTACGCGCCACCACCCTCTGCCTCACCCCTGCCGGGGCTGGAGGCTTCGGGCACCGTGGTCGCCCTGGGGCCGAATGTGAACCGCTGGAAGATTGGCGATAAGGTCTGCGCCCTGCTGCCGGGCGGGGGCTATGCCGAATATGCGGTGACGCATGAGGCCCATGCCCTGCCGGTGCCCGCCGGGATGGCGCTGCGCGAGGCGGCCTGCCTGCCCGAGACCTGTTTTACCGTCTGGTCGAATGTGGTGATGCGGGGGCGACTGAGGGCCGGTGAGCGGTTCCTCGTCCACGGCGGCGGGTCGGGCATCGGCACGACCGCGATCCAGATCGCCCGCGCCCTTGGCGCCCGCGTCTTCACCACCGCTGGCAGCGACGACAAGGTTGCCGCCTGCCGCGCCCTTGGCGCCGAGCAGGCCTGGAACTACCGGACCGAAGATTGGGCGGCCAAGTTGCGGGATGAGGGCGGGGCCGACCTGATCCTCGACATGGTGGGGGGCAGCTATCTGCCCCGCAACGTGCGGGCCTTGGCCGATGACGGGCGGCTGGTGCAGATCGCCTTTCTGCAAGGCCCCAAGGTCGAGCTGAACTTTGCCGAGGTGATGATGCGCCGGCTGACGATCACCGGGTCCACCCTGCGGCCCCAGTCCGATGCCGCCAAGGCCACCATCGCGCGTCAGGTCGAAACCCATGTCTGGCCGATGATCGCCGCCGGTCGCCTCTCGCCGGTCATGGACAGCGAATTCCCGCTGGCCGACGCCGCCGCCGCCCATGCCAGGATGGAGAGCAGCGGCCACACCGGCAAGATCGTCCTCAGGGTCGAGGGCTAGCGCACCGCATCCAGCCGCGCATCCGTCATCCGGCAGTCGCGCAGGGTGTCGGCGCCGCAGCGGCGCGGCTCCAGATCCTTGGTCAGGCAGATCCGCACCTCTTGGATCCGGCCTTGGGTACAGGTCACTGTCACCTGATCGCGCTTCAGCCCCGGGTTTGCCTCTAGAAACGCGCCCTCGATCACATCGGCGGGCACCTTCAGATCCTTGTTGATCTTGGGGAAGACCGCGGAGATCCCGATCGACTGAAAGGCCCGACGGGCAAGGGCGTAGTAATCGCGCGACGACAGGCCCGAGCAGCGCCCGTGCTTTTTCCACTGATAAAACGCCGACCCCGCGCCACCAAAGACATCGGCCATCGCCGCCGTTTCGCTGCGCGAGGGGTCACGTTCGCCCGTGCGGCAATAGCTGGGCCAACCCTGTTCATATTGCGGCCACAGACCATGCAGCACAAAGGTCGTCCCGGTGCCCCGGTCGCATTGCGGATCGCGCCGCGAATCTCCCTCAAGCGCGCACCAGTTCGGCGACCATGAGAGCGCCATGACGAAGTAATCGAAATCCCCGGCGCTCTCTCCCTCGGCCCATGCCATGCCTGCCACCAGACACATCCCCGCGACCCAAAGCCCGATCCTTTGCATTTTCACTTCCCCTACCCTTGAAAACTGACTATATGCGGGCGTGAATTCCCCGACATCGTGGAAATCGCGAACCAAGGTTCGCAGCCGTTTTCCCGGCCCGGGACAGATTTGTAAAGGAGCCTGCGCATGAACAAACCGCTCATGGCAAAAGCCACCGCCGTCTGGCTCGTGGACAACACGACGCTTTCCTTCAAGCAGATCGCCGATTTCTGCGGCATGCATGAGCTGGAGGTGCAGGGCATCGCCGATGGCGACGTGGCCCCGGGCGTCAAAGGGTTCGACCCGATTGCCAACAACCAGTTGGATGAGATCGAGATCACCAAGGGCCAGAAAGACCCGCTCTACCGGCTCAAGCTCAAGCATAACCCCGCCGCCGCTGGCGAGGAAAAGCGTCGCGGCCCGCGGTATACCCCGCTGTCCAAGCGGCAGGACCGTCCGGCCGCGATCCTCTGGCTGGTGAAGTTCCACCCCGAACTCTCGGACGGCGCCATCGGCAAGCTGGTCGGCACCACCAAGCCCACCATCCAGTCGATCCGCGAGCGGACCCACTGGAACATCAACAACATCGCCCCGGTCGATCCGGTCGCGCTTGGCCTGTGCAAGCAGACCGAACTTGACGCCGCCGTGCAGCAGGCCGTGCGCCGCCGCGCCGCCGAGGGCACCGTGATGTCTGACGATGAGCGCCGCCGTCTGGTCTCGACCGAGCAATCGCTGGGCATGGCGCCCGAACCCAAGATCCCGTCGGCCATCGCGGGCCTCGAGAACTTCACCCTCTCGGAAGAAGAGGAAAAGCCGGCCGATTTCTCGGATGCGGACAGCTTCTTCAACCTGCCGCATGGCAATGACGACGACGAGGAAGAGGACGACGATCCCCGTCGCTAAGATCGGGCTTGCCGGGGCCGGCGGCCCCGGCCTTCAGCCAGTCCCGATGCCCCGGAACCTCGGACCGACGGCAAGAGATAACCGCCGGGGCAAGGGGTCTTTGCCCCTGCCCGGCTCAGAGCCTGCGCCGCGCCCGCAATGCTGCCCCGACGGTGCCATCATCAAGGTAATCCAGCTCACCGCCAATGGGGACGCCTTGGGCAAGGGTGGTGATCTGCACCGCCAAAGGGGCCAGCACATCTGCGATATAATGTGCAGTGGTCTGCCCCTCGACCGTGGCATTCAGCGCCAGGATCACCTCTTGCGCCCCCTCGCGCGATACGCGCTCGGCCAGTTGCGGGATGCGCAATTCATCCGGCCCGACGGCATCGAGCGGTGAAAGCGTGCCCCCCAGAACGTGATAGCGCCCCTTGAAGGCACCGCCCCGTTCCATCGCCCAGAGGTCGGCAATATCCTCGACCACACAGATTTCATGACCCGCCCGTCGCGGATCGGCGCAGATCGGGCAGATTTCCTCGGTGCCGATATTGCCGCAGATATGGCAGTCACGCGCGTTCAGCGCCACGGTCGCCATAGCCTGCGCCAAGCCCGCCCGCTTTTTCAACAGCGCCAGCACCGCCCGCCGGGCCGAGCGCGGGCCAAGACCGGGCAGACGGGCCATCAGCTCGATCAGGCTTTCGATGTCGCGGCTGGCGTCAGACAAGGCGGCGCTCAGAAGGGCAGCTTCATGCCCGGCGGCAGGCCAAGCTCTTCGGCCATCTTCGCCAATTCGCGCTGACTGCGCTCGCTGGCCTTGGCCTGTGCTTCTTTGATCGCGGCGAGGATCAGATCCTCGACCACTTCTTTCTCGCTGGCGACAAAGATCGACGGGTCAATTTCAAGGCCGGTCAATTCGCCCTTGGCGGTGGCCCGGGCACGCACCAACCCTGCCCCGGATTCGCCGATGACGACGGTGCGCGCCAGTTCCTCCTGCAACTCGGCCATCTTGGCCTGCATGTCCTGCGCGGCCTTCATCATCTTGGCCATGTCGCCAAGCCCGCCCAGACCCCCAAGTCCTTTCAGCATCTTACCCTCTCAACCGTCCTCGAACGGATCCCATTCGTCTTCGACCTCGGGCAGCGCCACCACGGCGGCTGCCTCGGCAATTTCATCGGCACTGCGTATCTCGACGATCTTGGCCCCGGGAAAGGCGGCAATCGCCGCCATCACCAAGGGGTTCTGCATCGCCTCGGCCCCGGCCTTGCGCCGCACGGAGGCCCTTGCCTCGGCCACCGTCGGCGCCCCGCCATCCGCCACCACCGAGACGCCCCAGCGCGCGCCTGTCCAGCCCTGCAATCGCTGGCCCAGACGGGCCGCAAGATCGGGCGCAGCCGCGGGCGCGGGTTCAAACTCAATCCGCCCCGGCGAATAGCGGACAAGCCGCACCCCCTCTTCAACCTCATAGAGCAGCTTCATGTCACGCCGCTCACGGATCAGGTCCAGAACGCCCTCAAAGGTGGCAATCACCGCAGCCTGTCCGGCAAGGGCGAGCGCCTGCCCGCCCGCCGACATTGAGGCCCCCATGGGCGCTCCACGCATCGGCGCGGCCTGCATCATGCCATGGACCGCCCCACCCCCGGCCGGCGCCCCGCCCGGCATCCCGCCGCCGGGCGCCGGCGCGGGCTGTGATTGCAACCGCCGGATCAGCGTTTCGGGGTCAGGCAGATCCGAAACATGTGTCAGCCGGATCACCGCCATCTCGGCGGCCATCATCGCATTGGGGGCAAGGCCCACCTCTTCGATCGCCTTCAGCAGCATCTGCCACATCCGGCTCAGCACCCGCATCGGCAGCTTTTGCGCCATATCGAGGCCGCGCGCCCGCTCATCCGGCGGGGTTGTCGGGTCCTCGGCGGCCTCGGGGGTGATTTTGATCACCGAAACCCAATGCGTCACCTCGGCCAGATCGCGCAGCACGGCCATCGGGTCGGCCCCGTCGGCATATTGCGCGGCCAGTTCGGCCAGCGCCTCGGCCGCCGCGCCCCGCATGATCAGATCGAACAGATCCAGCACCCGGCCCCGATCCGCCAGCCCCAGCATGGCCCGCACCTGCGCCGCCGTCGTCTCGCCGGCGCCATGGGCAATCGCCTGATCCATCAGGCTCATCGCATCGCGGACCGACCCCTCGGCGGCCCGGGTGATCAGCGCCAGCGCATCCGGCGCCAGCCGCGCCCCCTCAGCCGCTGCCACCTTGGTCAGATGCGCCATCATCACCTCGGGCTCGATCCGCTTCAGATCGAACCGCTGGCAGCGTGACAGCACCGTGACCGGCACCTTGCGGATCTCGGTGGTGGCAAAGATGAATTTCACATGGGCCGGCGGTTCTTCCAGCGTCTTGAGCAGCGCGTTGAACGCACTGGTCGAGAGCATGTGAACCTCGTCGATGATATAGATCTTGTAGCGGGCAGAGGCGGCTCGGTAATGCACCGAGTCGATGATCTCGCGGATGTCGCCCACGCCGGTCCGGCTGGCCGCGTCCATCTCCATCACATCGACATGCCGTCCCTCGGCAATCGCCCGGCAAGGCTCACACTGGCCACAGGGTTCTGTCGTCGGCCCGCCGTTTCCGTCCGGTCCCACACAGTTCAGGCCCTTGGCGATGATGCGCGCCGTGGTGGTCTTGCCGACCCCCCTGACCCCGGTCATCACAAAGGCATGGGCGATCCGGTCGGCAGCAAAGGCGTTTTTCAGTGTGCGGACCATCGCCTCTTGCCCGATCAGGTCGGCAAAGGTCGCCGGCCGGTATTTCCGGGCCAAAACCTGATAGGCTTTTTCGCTGGTCTCAGACATTCTGGGATCCGCTGGTTACGACTGTCGCAGACAGTAGGGCCAAGCGCCGGCAACGTCCACCACCCGCGAGGCCCCATGCCCTTTCAGATCGCCGAACTGCCCCTTCTCTCTGGTCTGATCGGCATCTGTCCGCTACCGGGGCGGGGTGGCGCCTATGAGGCTGACCGCTCGACCCTGTTGCGCTGGTCCCCAGACCTGGTCCTGTCGATGACCACTGCCGAAGAGATGGCCGCCCGCGGTGCCGGCAGCCTGTCTGCCGATCTTGCCCTGCATGGGATTGCCTGGCGCCACCTGCCGATTCCTGATTTTGGCACGCCACCCCCGGCGACCATGGCGCTCTGGCCCGCTGCCGCAGCCGAGGCAAGGGCCATCCTCTCTGAGGGGGGGCGCGTTCTTGCTCATTGCATGGGGGGCTGTGGCCGCTCGGGCATGGCGTTGCTGCGGCTGATGGTGGAGGCGGGCGAGCCAGCGGAAGCGGCCCTGACCCGTCTGCGCAGCGTTCGCCCCTGCGCTGTCGAAACCCCGGATCAATTGGTCTGGGCCAGCACGCGCTGAGCGGTCTCAAACCCGGTGATAGGGAAGTCCGGCCAGTATGCTGGCGGCACGGTATAGCTGTTCTGCCAACATCACCCGCACCAGCATATGCGGCCAGACCATACGGCCAAAACTG
>CALLZQ010000301.1 GCA_937858255.1 uncultured Tabrizicola sp. | reverse complement strand
ACCTGTGCCCCTGCCGCCGCCAGCCCCCGCGCCAGGGCAAAGCCGATGCCCTGCGAAGACCCGGTGATCAGCGCGCGTTTTCCGGTCAGATCGAACAGGCTCGCGCCCAGCGGGGTTTCTGTCACCGGCATCTCCTCCTCAGAACGCTCTCGACAAATGGCGTCTCAACTGTTTATGTTAACGATAACATATCCTGTCAAGCCCCGTTGGGAGATCGCATGTCGAAACCGCATATCCTGCAAACCGGCCCCTATCCGGCCTGGGATCAAGCGCCGCTGGATGCGGCCTTTCACATGCATCGCCTGTTTGAGGCGCCGGACCGCGCGGCCTTTCTGGCCGAGGTCGGACCACAGGTGCGCGCCATTGCCACGCGGGGCGAGATTGGCGCCGATGCGGCGCTGATCGCGGCCTGTCCGCGGCTGGAACTGATTTCGGTCTATGGGGTCGGCTATGATGCGGTGGATATCAAGGCGGCAGCGGCGCGGGGCATTGCCGTGACGAATACCCCCGATGTGCTGACCGGAGAGGTCGCCGATCTGGGTGTCGCCATGATGCTGGCGCAGGCGCGCGGCATGGTCGGGGCGGATGCCTGGGTCCGTTCGGGCGACTGGGCGGCCAAGGGCCTTTACCCCTTGCGCCAGCGGGTTTGGGGCAAGCGGGCCGGTATCCTCGGCCTTGGCCGGATCGGTGAGGCGGTGGCGCGCCGGCTGGCGGGCTTTGACATGCAGATCGCCTATTCCAGCACCCGACCGAAGGATGTGCCGTCAGACTGGGCCTATATGCCCGACCCCGTGGCACTGGCGGCGCAATCCGACTACCTCTTTGTGACGCTGGCCAGCAATGCCGCCACCCGGCACATCGTCAATGACGAGGTGATCAGGGCGCTGGGGCCAAAGGGGATGCTGATCAACATCTCGCGCGCCGCGACCATCGACGAAGAGGCGCTGCTGATGGCGCTGGAGACCGGGGTGCTCGGCTCTGCCGCGCTGGATGTGTTCGAAGGCGAGCCGCGCCTCAACCCCCGTTTTCTGGCGCTGGAGAATGTGCTGCTGCAACCCCATCACGCCAGCGGCACGATGGAGACTCGGCAGGCGATGGGGCAGCTCTTGCGCGATAACCTGACGGCGCATTTCGCCGGGCAGCCGCTGCCGACCCCGGTCCGGGTGGCAGCATGAAGGCGCTGGTCATTCACGCCGCCCGCGACCTGCGGTTAGAGGAACGCCCCGACCCTCAGCCCGGCCCCGGGCAATTGCGGCTGCGG
>CALLZQ010000300.1 GCA_937858255.1 uncultured Tabrizicola sp. | reverse complement strand
CAGAGCAGACCGTTGACCACGAAATCGCGGAAGGTCTCGACATCAACGCCGCCCTGGGCCAAGGCGGCCACGAATTCCTCGGCCGACAGATTGGCGCGGGCAGCGAATTCGGTCATGCCCGCGTCGATCTGCTCGCGCGTCAGGCGGATGCCCACACGCCGGCCCTCTTGCGCGGCCAGACGGTCGGAAATCAGCGCCTTCATCGCGCCCTCGGCCGGATCGCCGGGAATGCGCAACAGCGTCAGAAACCGCATCCGCTGATCAAGTTCATACTGGGTGATCACGTCGCTGTTGACATGCTTGACCGGGGCAAAGGGGCTGGTGCCCTGCGCCTGTACCGCCGGCCCCGGCTGCATCGCCAGAAGCGCGGCGGTCAGCACTGCTGCCCCGCCATTGCGCAGCCATGCCCCGCGATGCCGCGCAGCCCCTGCCTTGCGCCCCGACCTGTCAGCGGACAGGCGGGCTTTGTTGCCTTGTGCCGTCACTTCGTCATAGCCTTTCTTCGCCTTCACAGCCCGTGCCGTTCATCTGCGCCGGTCATCTGCGGCACCGACGTGCGGGGCCGGCAGCCGCGCCGCCAAGGCCCACCAGATCGACCGACAGACCGAAATCCGTTGTCGGCTTCACACTAGTCGAGGACGTGAAGCGACGCGAGAGAGAAACATCCACCGAGACGCATTCATTGCGGAACTGCAACCCGACCGAGGCACGGGCGGCGCGGTTCGCCTCAAGGTCATAGCGGGTCTGGCCAAAGGCGGTCCAGTTCGGGGTCAGCTTGTAGCTGCCGTCCAGCAGCACCTCATTGATCGGGTCGGGGCGATCCTCGGCGGGGTCGGCCACCATCCAGACGTAAGAGCCCGCCAGATTGAAGTTGCGCCCCGCGAGACTGAGCCGCGTCTCGGATTTGTTCACCCGCAGATCGTTATCCGCCACCATCCGATGCGCCAGCGCCACGCCATCGGGCGAGGCGATCTGCACCGCGGCCAGCCAGTCAGAGGTCTTGCCGTCAAGGCCCGATGCCAGCGAGAATTGCCCGGGGTCACGGGCGCGCAACACCCGGCCCGCCGCACCCGAGACCGCCCAGCCCGAGGGGGAAAGCCGGGTATAGCTGATGCCCAGATTCAGCCGCGCCCCGCGCTCGACCCGGTCAGCACCCGGAAAGCGGTTCAGCGAAAACAGATTGCCCTCGTCAAACTCGGTCAGGCGCGAATCCTCATTGGGGATCGTATCATTGCCTTTGGGCGCCCAGATCAGTTGCACGACCGGTTCGATCACATGGCTGGTGCCATCGGCGTCTGCCCGGCTCCAGGGCCAGCGCAATTCGGAGGCAAGGGCGCCGCTGGTGCGGAAATGCCCCCCGCCGGCCAGGCTGCTGTCCTGCGCGATATGATAGCGGTCAGCCCGCAGCTCGCCCAGCGTGGTGCCGACAATGCCCATCGGCAGCATCCAGTTGCGCCGCCAGTCCAGCCGCAGCGACAGCCGCGCCACATCGCGTCCGTCGATGATCCCGTCGCCATTGCTGTCCGCCGTCGCCTCATCCGAACTACGGAAATGACCGTGGCCCTGAAACAGCAGGCCGGCCTCGCCGCCCAGCGGGCCCCCCGAAAACCGCCGGTGATAGGTGAAATCGCTGACGACCGAGGGCAGGATGGAATTGGCCTCGCCATCACGCAGAGAACGAAAGCTGATCAGCCGGCCCGAGATATGTTCGTTGCGCCGGGTCCGGGTGATCTCGACCCGGCTGTCGAGCCGGTCCTTGTCGGGCAGGCCGTAGTCGAGCAGATAGCCCGCATCGCTGACCGTTTCGCCGCGAAAGCGCAGGGTGAAATCGCGCGGCAGGTCGAACCGGCCCTCGGCGGTCAGGTAATGCCGGGTCTGGCCCGGCAGGATTTCATCGCGCGACAGGGCGCCCGTCACCTCGATCTCGCCATTGGCAAAGGCCTGACGGTAACGCAATTCCAGTGTCCGGCCCGATTGGGTTGAGACAAAGGGGGTGATCGTCAGGTCGCGATGCGGTCCCAGCGTGATGAAATAGGGCAGGCGAATGCCGGTGCCGAGTTCCGAGGTGCTGCGGATCGTGGGCGTCAGAAAGCCGGTGGCGCGTTTCAGCGTCGGGTCGGGGAGACGCAGGCGCGGGGACGGGCAGGCCGGCCACCCGGAATTGCGCCTGATCGAAATAGATCTGCCGTTCCTGCCGGTCATGCACCACCTTGCGCGCCCGGATTTCCCACAGGGGCACCGGATCGCTGGCGCAGACCTTGCAGGATGAGGCGACAACCTGATCGAGTTGCGTATAGCGCCCGCCGCCAAGCCGTTGGATCTGCGCCGCCGCCAGTTGCAATTCGCGGTTCAGGATCAGCCGGGCGCCTTGCAGGATCCCCTCGGTCAGATCGGCGGAAAGCTCGGCCTGATCGGCGACGAGGATGCTGTCGCCGCCCGCCTCGGTCAGCAGGATCGGCCCCTGAATCGAGAGGCTGTCGCCGGCGCGGTCATAAACGATGCGGCTGGCCCGCAGGGTGCGTCCCTGATGAACCCCCCCGCCCCCGCCCGGGGCGACCAGCCGCCCCGCCGGATGGTCTTGCACCGCCTCGCGGTCCAGCGCCGCGCGCTCTTGCGCCAATGCGCCATCAGCCCCCGCCGTGGACAGAAGCGCAACCGAAGCGACAAGGGCAAGGATCAGCTGTTTCATCAGCCGTCCTCTACATGCAGAAGCAGGCCAAGGGCCAGCAGAAAGGCGGCCAGGGGTGCCGACCAGGCGGCGAGTGCGATGGGCACCTGGCCGTTCTGCCCCAGAACCTGCGCGAAATTGCGCAGGAAGAAGATGGCAAATCCCCCCAGCACCGCCAGCAGCACCATCAGGCCGGTGCCGCCAAAGCGGGCATGGCGCATGGTAAAGCCCGCCGCGATCAGGACCATCGCCGCCAAGAGCAGGGGCTGGGCCAGTTCCATCTGATACCACAGCCGATGGGCGCGGGCCGAAAAGCCGGCATCCTCAAGCCCGCGGATATAATCGGGCAGCCCCCAGAACGGAATCGACGAAGGGTCGCCGAAACTGTCCTGAATCCCCTCGCGCGTCAGGTTCGAGCCGATTTCCGTTCCGGCGGGCAGGGCCTCGGCGGCGCGCTCGGGGTTGGCGGCATTCAGCGACCAGCGTTTCGCCCCGGTCAGACGCCAGGCGCCCGGAACCAGCACCGCCTCCTCGGCGCGGATCCGCTCCCCAGGCACCGAATCCTGCCCGAAAAACGTGAAGTCGACCCCGTAAAGCGTTGTGGCATCGGCATTGGCCCGTGCTGCATGGATCACCGTTTGCCCCTCGGGGGCGCCCTGACGCAGCCACAGGCCATTGTCCGATACCGAGAGCGTACTCTCGCGCCCCTCGGCCAATGCGGCCCACAGACGGTCATATTCCTTTTGCGTGGCCGCAACCAAAGGGTTCAGCACCGCCACCGACAGGGCCCCGATCATCAGCGCCACCGCCAGCGGCGCCATCAGGAACCGCAGGCCCGACCGGCCCGCCGCCCGCACCACCA
Organism: uncultured Tabrizicola sp.; assembly: GCA_937858255.1. GTDB lineage: Bacteria > Pseudomonadota > Alphaproteobacteria > Rhodobacterales > Rhodobacteraceae > Pseudotabrizicola. The sequence goes on along the minus strand of CALLZQ010000300.1, from coordinate 2,297 downwards.
CCAGTTCCGACGACCGGGCCAATGCCAGAAACAGCGCAATGGCGGACAGGATCATGATCAGCGGCAGAATGCGGTAGACGCTGGCGGGCGTGTTCATCGCCGCCATCCAGAAGGCCCGCGACAGCGCGACATCCTGACCGGAAAACCGGCGCAACTGCTCGACCACATCGATCATCAGCATGATTGCCCAGAACACGAACAGCACTTGCAGAAAGCTCCACAGGAACCGTCTGGCGATATAGCGCGACAGGATCATGACGCGGCACCCCCGGGCGCTGCGGCCGCGGGCGGTGAATCGGGCGCCTCGCGCCGGTGGCGGGGCCGCTGCGACAGCCACAGCAGCGCCAGCCCGATCAGCACCCCGGTCGCCGGCGCCGCATAGACCGCAGGCCAGGCGGCGGCATCCTTGACCGCCATCCCCGTGGCCTGGGTGTTGATCAGTTGCACCACCACCAGCAACACCACCGCGCCGATAATCTGCCGCCAGAGACCAAAGCGCGAGAACGCCCCCAAAAGCAGCGCGGAAAACCCGATCAGCGCGGTTGCCAGCGGCAGCAGCGGCTGGGCAATGCGTGAATGCCCCTCTTCCAGCAGCACCGCGCGCGGCACATTCAACTCGGCCAGCGTCTGAGGCGAGGGGCGCAGCAACTCGACAGTCGATAATTCGTCCAGCGTCCGCCCCCCCGGCCCGTCGACCGCCAGAATGCCCGACAGATCATAGGTCACATCGGTAAAGCGGGTCACGGCAAGCCGGCCCGTACCGGTGGTCAGCGACTGGGTCATGCCATCGAACATCAGCAGCTTGGGCCCCGCCTCGCCCCGGGCCAGCAGGGCGCGGCGCGCGGTATAGGTCATCGTCCGCTCGGGCGCGCGGGCATCTGACAGATAGAGATCGCGCAACTCCCCGGTCTCGGTGATCTCGCGGATATAGAGCGCCACATCGTCGGCGGGATGCATGAACTGGCCGTCGCGCAGATAGCGCGAGGTGACATCCTTGGAAATCTCGGCACTGCGCTCGGCCAGCGTGGCGCGGCTGGCGGGGACAAGGACATGGGTCAGGATCGCCATCATCAGCCCGACGCAAAGCCCGAAATAGACCACCGGTCGCGCCAGACGAAAGGCAGAAAAGCCGGTGGCCTGCATCACCACCAGCTCGCTCTCATTGGTCAGCCGGTTGGTGACATAAACCGTGGCGGCAAAGGCGGAAATCGGCAGCACAAGGCGGATGACATTCGGCAGGGTCAGCAGCGAGAATTCCACAAAAACCAGGGCCGACTGACCGTCTGCGATCAACTGGTCAAACAGGCCGACCGCACGGTTGATCCAATAGACCGCGACCAGCAACAGCGAGAAAAAGCCAAACAGCGCAAGCAGTTGCGACAGCAGATATCTGTCGAATCTCGACACTTGTGAAACGCTCCTCGCACAATCGTCCGGGCAGACTATCGCATTCGCGCGCGGGAAGGAAACTGCTATCTGGTCATTCCCGGGGCCGCAGGCTAGCCTTTGCCCGACAGCCGTTTTCCCGAGGTCGCGATGCCTGATCACTTGCCCAACAGCCCCGTTTCCATCCGTTTTGCCGAAGTTGACACCGATGCGCTTGCCAGCGTGAAGGGCCGGCTGGCGGTGCTGGCCGAGCCGGGGCAGCCGCTGTCGCCGGCGGGCCGGCGGCTTGACCGGCTAACGCGCGGTGCGGTGGGGCGGGCAGTCGCCTCGGCGGCCTTTGACCGGCTGAAACCCGGCGAGGCGCTGGATCTCGCCTGGCCCTCGGGGCTGGAGGCCGAGGTGCTGCATCTGATCCGTCTGCCGAAAAAAGCCACCATTGCCGAAGCGCGCAAGGCAGGCGCCGCACTGGGCCGTGTGATGGCCGAGGCGCCGGCGCTGATGCTGGCCGAAGCGCATCCCATGGCCGCCGAGATCGCCTTTGGCCTTGCCATGCGGGCCTATGGCTTTACCCCGCACAAGACCGGCGAGAAAAAGCCGCTTGGCGCGGTGACGATGATGGTGGCCAAGCCCGAGGCCGTGGCCGCCGCCGCCGCCCCGGGCGCCGCCGTGGCCGAGGGCGTGTTCTTTACCCGCGATCTGGTCAATGAGCCGGCCAATGTGCTGACCACCGACGATTTCGCCGCGCGTCTGGCGGCGATGCAGGATCTGGGCCTCGATGTCGAGATTCTGGAAGAGGATGAGCTTGCCCGTCTGGGCATGGGCGCGCTCTTGGGCGTGGGGCAGGGGTCGGAAAGCCCCTCCAAAGTCGTTGTCATGCAATGGCGCGGCGGGGCTACGGGGGCGGCCCCCCC
>CALLZQ010000299.1 GCA_937858255.1 uncultured Tabrizicola sp. | reverse complement strand
CGCGGGCGGCAAGGAGGCGACCTTCCGCTTCCTCAATGCGCTGAAGATCGCCAGCATCTCGAACAACCTTGGCGATGCCAAGACCATCGCGACCCATCCGGCGACCACGACGCACCAGCGTCTGCCGCAGGAACAAAAGGATGCGCTGGGGATCACCCCGGGCCTTGTGCGCCTGTCGGTGGGGCTGGAGGATGCGGCCGACCTGATCACCGATCTGCATCAGGCGCTGGAGCAGGCCTAAGCGGTCATGAGACTGCCGCCGCGCCCCCGGCGCGGCGGCGAATAAACTGGCAATGTCGCTTGCGCATGAAAAAGCGCCCCCTACATTGATCCAGACCAGCCCCGGCTGCGTATACCTGTTGACATTGAAGGCGGGCAGGCCCCGCCGGAACCGGAAGGACCCGCCCGATGAACATCCATACCCCGGAACTCGACCGCAAACCTTCGCGCGAAGAGGCTGAGCGGGCGCTTGCGCTCTTGCGGCAATGGGCGGGCAAATCCTCGGACGAAGAGATCGCGACGCTGGAACCGGCGGTGGCCAGTCTGGTGCCGGGCCTAGGCGGCGAGGCGGCCTATCCCGCCCTCAACCGCAGCTATCCGACCGATTTCGAGGTCAGCGCCGCCTACAAGGCCGGTCTGCCGGATCTGCAAAATGGCCCCTCCAGCCTGATCGTCGGGGCGCGGCAGGTGATCCAGCATGTCGGCATCTCGAATTTCCGCCTGCCCATCCGCTTTCGCAGCCGCGACAATGGCCCGGTAACGCTTGAGACCAGTGTGACCGGCACCGTCAGCCTTGAGGCCGAGAAAAAGGGCATCAACATGAGCCGCATCATGCGGTCGTTTTATGCCCATGCCGAACGCGAATTTTCCTTTGGCGTAATTGAACATGCGCTGGATGATTACAAGCGGGACCTCGGTTCCTTTGACGCGCGCATCCAGATGCGGTTTTCCTTTCCGATGCGGGTCGGCTCGCTCCGCTCAGGCCTTGAGGGCTGGCAGTATTACGACATCGCGCTGGAACTGGTGGAAACCGCCGGCACGCGGATCAAGATCATGCATCTTGATTTCGGCTATTCCTCGCCCTGCCCCTGCTCGCTGGAACTGTCGGAACATGCCCGCCGCACCCGGGGGCAACTGGCCACGCCGCATTCGCAGCGCTCGGTCGCGCGGCTGTCGGTTGTGGTGAAACCGGGCAAATGCCTGTGGTTCGAAGATCTGGTGGAACTGGCCCGGCAGGGCGTGCCGACCGAGACTCAGGTGATGGTCAAGCGCGAGGACGAGCAGGCCTTTGCCGAACTGAACGCCGCCAATCCGATCTTTGTCGAGGATGCGGCCCGCAGCTTCTGCGCCAGCCTCAAGGCCGATCCCCGGATTGGTGACTTCCGCATCGTCGCCAGCCATCAGGAAAGCCTGCACAGCCACGATGCTGTCTCGGTCCTGACCGAGGGGGCGACATTTGCGCAAACCAGCCTTGATCCGCGCCTGTTCCAGTCGCTCTACCATATCGGCTAATTCTGGCCCCGCTTGACAAGAGCGGGGCAAAGTCCGAGAGATCCGCCCACCATGGTGGATTTCCGCCCCATTGCCTATCTGATCGGCCGGATGCTGATCGTGCTGGCCATCCTGATGCTGGCGCCTGCGATCATTGATCATCGGGCCGGGCTGGAAAACGGTGCCGATTTTCTGGAAAGCGCGATCTTTACCGGCGGCATTGGCGGGTTGATGGCGCTGGCAACCCGCAATGCGTTGCGGCGGGGGCTGGATATCCGGCAAGCCTATCTCTTGACAGCGGCGATCTGGTTGGGCCTGCCGCTGTTTGCCTGCCTGCCCTTCATGCTGGGGGCGCCGGGGCTGAACTTTACCGACGCCTATTTCGAGGCAGTGTCAGGGATCACCACCACCGGCTCGACGGTGATCGTCGGGCTGGACAGCCTGCCGGCGGGAATGAACCTCTGGCGCGGGATGCTGAACTGGATCGGCGGGCTGGGGATCGCCTTTATCGCCATGATCTTTCTGCCGATCATGCGGGTTGGCGGCATGCAGTTCTTTCGCACCGAGGGCTTCGACACCCTTGGCAAGGCCCTGCCACGCGCCACCGATATCGCCCGGGCCTTGCTGGCGGTCTATGCCGGGCTGACGCTGGCCTGCATCCTGACCTATGCCGCGCTGGGGATGACGGCGCTTGATGCCATTGTGAACGGCGCTGCGACCATCGCGACGGGGGGCTTTTCCCCCTCGGATTTGTCCTTCAGCAAATATCCCGGCGCGCCCGAATATGCCGGGGCGATCTTCATGATCCTCGGGAGCCTGCCCTATATCCGCTATGTGCAACTGGTGACGGGGCGGTCGCTGAGCGTCTTGCGCGACCCGCAGGTGCAGGCGTTCGTGATCTGGCTGGTGCTGGCGGTGGCGGCCGTCAGCCTGTGGCGGCTGGCGGCATCGGGCCAGATGGGCGGGCCGGGGTTGCGCGAAACCCTGTTCAACCTGTCCTCGATCCTGACCGGCACCGGGTTCTTTTCCGGCTCTTTCGGGGCCTGGGGCGGGTTCGCGCTGTCGGTGGCTTTTATGCTGGGGTTGATCGGGGGTTGTTCGGGGTCTTCCTCGGGGGCGCTGAGCGTGTTTCGGGTGCAGCTCGCCTGGCGGGCCCTGGCCGCGCAGATCGCCGAGATCAGCCATCCTGACCGGGTGGTGCCGCTGCGCTATGCCGGGGTGGCGGTGGGGCAGGACACGATCAGCGCCATGATGCTGTACGTCACCGGCTATATCCTGACCATCGGGGTTCTGTCGGTGGCAATGACGCTGGTGGGGGTGGATCTGGAAAGCGCGCTTTTCGGTATCTGGACATCGATCGGCAATATTGGCTACGGTTTCGGGCCGATGACCGCCGCCACCGGCACGTTCCGCGATTTTCCCGATCTGGCGAAATGGATCATGACGTTGGCCATGCTCTTGGGTCGACTGGGGCTTTTGGCGGTGTTCGTGCTGGTGCTGCCGCGCTTTTGGCTGCGCTGATGGTCCGCTGGGCGATTGACAGCGCGCGCGCTTCGGACCAACTCTGCCGGCATGAGTGATCTGCGCCCTGTCATCTATGTCATTGGCCTGTTGGTGGCGGCCATGGGCGTCTTCATGGTATTCCCCATGGTGCTGGACCTCGCGCAGGGCGATCCGCATTGGCGTGCTTTCTTTCGCGCGGCGGTGATTTCGGTGGTTGCCGGCGGGGCGATGTCGATGGCGACGGCCAATGCCGCCGGCGGCACCATGACGTTGCAGCAGATTTTCCTGCTGACCACCGGGGTCTGGATCGCCATGCCGGCCTTTGGCGCCTTGCCGCTGATCCTCGGCGCACCGGGCCTGTCGCTGACCGATGCGCTGTTCGAGAGCATTTCGGGCATGACCACCACCGGCACCACCGTGATCGAGGGGTTGGATGCCCTGCCACTCGGCACAAATCTGTGGCGCGGCATTCTGCAATGGCTGGGCGGGCTGGGGATCGTCATCGTCGCCATGCTGTTCCTGCCGGTGATGAAGGTGGGGGGGATGCAATTCTTCCGCTCTGAGGGGTTTGACACGCTGGGCAAGGTGCTGCCGCGCGCCATCGACATTTCGGCCGCGCTGATTCAGGTCTATATCTGGCTGACCGTCGCCTGTGCCGTGACCTATTTCGCCCTTGGGCTGAGTGGGTATGAGGCGGTGGTCCATGCGCTGACCACGGTTTCCACCGGGGGTTTTTCCACCTCGGACCGCAGTTTCGGGCTGTTTCAGGGGCCGGCGGAATATGCCGCTGTGGTGTTCATGATGCTGGGAAGTCTGCCCTTCGTGCGCTTTATCCAGCTTGCCCAAGGCTCGATCCGCCCCTTGATGCGCGATGCGCAGGTGCGCGCCTATCTGCGCTGGAACGCCTATGCCATCGGTGCCATCGTGGCCTATGAGGCGCTGACGCATCGGATGGATGCCGAACCCTTGTTGCGCGAAACCGCCTTTAACGTGGTCTCGACCTTTTCCGGCACCGGCTTTTCCTCGGTCGATCTGTCGGCCTGGGGGCCTTTTCCCTTTGTGGTGCTGATCGCGGTGGGGTTGATCGGCGGCTGTACCTCTTCGACCGGCTGTTCGGTCAAGGTGTTCCGTTACTTGATCCTGTTCGAGGCGATCCGCGCCCAGATCCGGCGGCTGCACAACCCCTCATCGGTCAACCCGATGCGCTATGACGGGCGCCCGGTGGGGCAGGATGTGGTGGATTCGGTCATCGTGTTCTTTACCCTGTTCATCCTGACCTTTGGCGTGCTGGCGGTGGCCCTGGGTCTGACGGGGCTGGAGTTCAAGACCGCCGTCACCGCCTCATGGACCGCGGTCGCCAATGTCGGCCCGGTCTTTGGCCCCGAGGTCGGGCCGACCGGTGCCGTCCACGGCTTTCCCGAAAGTGCCAAATGGCTGATGATGCTGGGCATGCTGGTGGGCCGGCTGGAACTGATGTCGGTCTATGTGCTGTTCATGCGCCGCTTCTGGCGCGACTAGGCACACCAGCCTGTGAGGCGGGCTGCTCTGGCCCCTCGGGTCGATCCATGCCATAACCCCCGCGTAACAGGAGGGCGGCTGATGAGCTTTGACGTCGATCTTTTCGTCATTGGTGGCGGTTCGGGCGGGGTGCGCGCGGCGCGGATGGCGGCGGCCACGGGCGCGCGTGTCGCCCTGGCCGAGGACAGCCGACTGGGCGGAACCTGCGTCATTCGCG
>CALLZQ010000298.1 GCA_937858255.1 uncultured Tabrizicola sp. | reverse complement strand
GCAACGCGTCGAAATGGGGTCGTGGCGATCCGGAAATATCCCCGGGTCAATCATCCGCACCGGTCGGAGCGGCGGGAAGATACCGCCACAGCCAAAGCTAGATTTGCCTGCCCTTTGCTGGCAATCGAAATCTTGGAACGCCCGCCGGAAACGGCCTAGATCGCGGCGGAATGCTGCGCCTTGGTCTGATCATAGGCGTCGAAGGCCCGCGCCACCATCCGCGTCAGCGGCCGGCCGTGCGGCGGGATCGAAAACGCCTCGGCATCCAGACGCACCATGCCGGGGAATGCCTCGGCCGCCTGTCGCAGCATCGCCTCCAGCCGTTCCGGCGTCACCGCGAAGTCGCGCAGGATTTCGCTCTTGGACAGGCGGAAATCGCACATCAGCGCCTCGATGATGCGGGCGCGCACACGGTCCTCGCCGGTAAAGACATGGCCTTTGTGCGTCGAAAACTCCCCCGAGCGAATGGCCTTGGTATGGGTCGAGGTGCCGGGCGCGTTCTGGGCGTAACCTTGCGGAAACCGGCTGATCGACGACGCGCCAAGCCCGACCAGAACCGGCGCCGTGTCATCGGTATAGCCCTGAAAATTGCGCCGCAGCTTACCTGCCGCCTGGGCCACCGCCAACCCGTCATCCGGGCGCGCGAAATGGTCAATGCCGATGGCGCGATAGCCATCCCATTCGAACAGTTGTGCCGCCGTCTCGAACAGCCGCAGCCGCTCTTCGGGGGTGGGCATCGCCTCAGAGGGGATCATCTGCTGGCGCCGGCTCATCCATGGCACATGGGCATAGCCATAGAGCGCCACCCGGTCGGGCGACAGTGACATCAGCTTCTGCACCGAATCCGCGATACGCCCCGTGGTCTGATGCGGCAGGCCGTAGAGAATGTCGGCATTCAGCGAACCGACGCCCCGTTCACGCACCATGTCACAGACCTGCTTGGTCAGGTCATAGCTTTGTTCGCGCCCGATGGCCTTCTGGATCTCGGCATCGAAATCCTGCACCCCGATCGAGGCCCTGTTCATCCCCGAGGCCACCAGCGCATCCAGCCGCGCGGCATCCACCTCATTCGGGTCGATCTCGACCGAGAATTCGGCGCCGCGCCCCAGCGGCACCACATCAAAGATCGCCTCGGCCAGCATCTTCATCTGATCGGGGGGCAACATGGTCGGGGTGCCGCCACCCCAATGCAGGCGCGACAGGGAAACGCCCCGCGGCAAATGCCGGCGCAGCAATTCAATTTCCGCCTTCAGCGTCTGGGCATAGGCGATTACCGGATCATCGCTGCTGGTGCCCTGCGTCCGACAGGCGCAGAACCAGCACAACCTGCGGCAGAATGGCACATGCAGGTAGAGCGAAATGGCCGATCCTTCGGGGATCGCTTCGATCCACGAGGCAAAAAGGCCCGGTTCTACCGACGCAGAGAAGTGCGGTGCCGTCGGGTAACTGGTGTACCGGGGCACGCGCGCGTCAAAAAGACCAAGCCGCATGAGTTGCGATTCATGTGTCATTCGAATAGGTTTAAGGCTGGAAACGGGGTCTGCCTTTGATGCAGATCAAGCGAAGAAAGGCGGATCATGGCGGTTCCCCATGACCTGACGACATTGGTCCATGACTGTGCCGATTGCCCGATCCGCCACCGGGCCGTCTGTGCGCGCTGCGAGACGGATGAGTTGCAGCGGCTGGAACAGATCAAATACTACCGCAGCTATCAGGCCGGGCAAACCGTGGTCTGGTCAGGCGACCGGATGGATTTCGTCGCCTCGGTCGTGACCGGCATCGCCACCCTGACCCAGACGATGGAAGACGGGCGCCGCCAGATGGTGGGCCTGTTGCTGCCTTCGGATTTTGTGGGGCGTCCGGGGCGCTCGACCGCTGCCTATGACGTGACGGCGACCACCGATCTGGTGATGTGCTGTTTCCGCAAGAAGCCGTTCGAAGAAATGATGACCGGCACCCCGCATATCGCGCAGCGCCTGCTCGAGATGACCCTCGATGAACTGGATGCCGCGCGGGAATGGATGCTGCTCTTGGGACGCAAGACGGCGCGCGAAAAGATCGCCAGCCTTCTGGCCATCATCGCCCGGCGCGACGCCTCGCTGAAACTGCGCGCAGCCCAAGGGTCGCTGGTGTTCGACCTGCCGCTGACGCGCGAGGAAATGGCCGATTACCTTGGCCTGACGCTGGAAACCGTCAGCCGTCAGATGAGTGCGCTTAAAAAGGATGGTATCATCGAGCTTGAGGGCAAACGGCATATCATCGTGCCGAATTTCGATGCCCTGCTCGAAGAGACCGGCGACGACAGCGACGGCGGCTTTCTGGTCTGACGCCCCGCCGGCGCCGCGGCAGCGCCGGCCGAGGGGCTCGATGCCCCGCAGGCCGGCCCCCCCCGGTTCGGCAATTTCCTCAATGCGCCATCAGCACCGGCACTTCTGCCTGTTCCAGCATATTGCGCGTCGCCCCGCCAAGGATCGCCTCGCGGAACCGCGAATGGCCATAGGCGCCCATCACCAGCAGATCGGCATCGCGGTCACGAACATGGCGGGCCAGCACATCCGACACCCGCGGCAGGGTCTTGGCCAGCACCGAGACCTCGGCCCGCACGCCATGGCGCACCAGCATCTGACACAGCAACCCCCCGGGATCCGAGCGTTCCGGCCCATGGCTGGGCGGATCGACCACGGTGATGTCCACCATTTCAGCGGCCTTGAGGAAGGGCAGCGCCCGGCGGACTGCCGTCATCGCCTCCCGGCTCTGGTTCCAGGCGATGACCACCCGCTTCGGGGTGGCCGTTGACAGGCCCGAGGCCGGCAGGACCAGAACCGGCGCCTGCCCCTCGAACATCGCGGCCTCGACCACAGCCTCATCCTCGGCCCCCTGATCCTTGCCATAGGGGCGCGGCAACACCACCAGATCGGCAAAGCGGGCGCGCTGTGCCACCAGATCGGCCAGTGCCCCCAACTGGGCCACCGCTGCCTCGCTGCCGCTGCGCAGATCCGGCCCCTCGGCCGCCAGCGCCGCTTTCGCCGCCTTTTCCAGATCGCGGGCCTCTGCCTCCGCCCGCTCCAGCGCGACCTGCATCATCACGGCCCCTGAACCGACATAGGAATAGCCGACCTGCGTGCGGTCCACCCCCAATGCCAGCACGTCCAGATGGCCGTCATTGGCGACAGCCAGACGCGCCGCGCCGGAAATACCCAGCACAACCTGCGCTCGATTCGTCGCGACGGTAAAGATGGATTTATAGGCCATGGGCGCCTCCTGTGATTGACTGGATGTCAGCCTAAATCGCCGCAATCCCTGCCGCCTTGACCTTCATCAACAGCGGGGTCGTGATTCCTTGACATGGATCAATGCCCCCTTCGCCGCGCTGCCGCACAAGCAAACCAGTCGAAAAGCGTGCGAACGGTCCCCGGGAAGAATCGGTGGCCGGATCGGCCATAAGACGAAGGGACGCAATATGTGGGACTACATCAAACTGGTCGTGCTTGGCGTGATCGCGGTTTGCGCCGCCATCGCTGCCAATTACGGCCGCGACCTGGCCTATACGGTCAATGCGGTCGAAGTGATGCTGGCCGCAGCCATCGTATTCGTGGTGGTGCTGCGGGGCATGGGCGAGCCGAAAGTGGCCGCCCCAACCAATGAATACATGGATGGCGTCGTGCGCGCCGGCGTGATCGCCACGACCTTCTGGGGGGCCGTCGGCTTCCTCGTCGGGGTGCTGATCGCAACGCAGCTTGCCTTTCCGGCGCTGAACCTTGGCGCCGTGACCGATGGCGTGCTGAACTTTGGCCGCCTGCGCCCGCTGCATACCAGCGCGGTGATCTTTGCCTTTGGCGGCAACGCCCTGATCATGTCGACCTTCTACATCGTACAGCGGACCACCGCCGCGCGGCTCTGGGGCGGCAATCTGGCGTGGTTCGTGTTCTGGGGCTGGCAGCTGATGATCGTGCTTGCGGCCTCGTCCTACATTCTGGGCGGCACGCAGTCGAAGGAATATGCCGAGACCGTCTGGTACATCGACTGGTGGATCGTCGTGGTCTGGGTCTCGTTCCTGATCGTCTTCATGGGCACGATCCTGAAGCGGAAAGAGCCCCACATCTATGTGGCCAACTGGTTCCTCCTGTCCTTCATCGTGACCATCGCGATGCTGCACCTTGTG
>CALLZQ010000297.1 GCA_937858255.1 uncultured Tabrizicola sp. | reverse complement strand
CTTTTCGCGCACTTCGCGGACGGCACCAGCCTCTGCGGCGGCGATCTGTTCTTCAGCAGCGGCCAAGCGGCGCGCGATCGAGTTCTTCAGATCGACCTTGGCCTGACTGGCGGCGGCTTCGGCCTCGGCCTTGGCGGCAGCAACGATCTGGTCGGCCTGATCGCGGACCTCTTTCTGCTTGCGCTCATACGAGGCGAGCAGGGTCTTGGCCTCTTCGCGCAGGGCGCGGGCCTCTTCAAGCTCGGCCTTGATCGTCTCAGCCCGCTTGTCGAGCATCGACGCCAACATGCCCGGCACCTTGAAGTAGATCAGGATGCCCACGAAGACGAGGAACGAGATCAGCACCACGAAGTCGGTGTTGTGCAGGCTGAAGAACGGACCCGAGGCAGCCAGCGCGGGGCCAGCGGTCAGGGCGAACAGGGCGGTCAACGTTTTCATCATCGTCTTACCCTTTCAGCCGTGCAGTCACAGCCGAGGTCACGGCACGGGCATCGGCCTTGCCACCCAGGGCGGCGACCAGTTCCTTGGCGGTGTCCTTGGCAACTTCGGTCACGGCTTCCATCGCGCCGGCGCGGATCTCAGAGATCCGGGCTTCGGACTCGGCAGCCTTGGCCGAAATCTGTGCATCCGCTGTGGCGGTCGCAGCATCCAGTTCTTTCTGGATGGCGGCGCGGGCATCGGCCACAATCTTGTTCGCCTCGAGCTTTGCCGCTGCCAGCGCGTCGTTATAGGCTTTCTCAGCCTCGACTGCCTTTTGCTTCAGCTCTTCGGCGGCGGCCAGATCATTGGTGATCGTGCCACGGCGTTCGGCAAGAACCGCGCCGATGCGCGGCAGGGCGATGCGCGACAGCACAAGGAAGATCACGACCAGCGTGACGATCAGCCAGAAAACCTGGTTCGGCATCCAGTCCGCGCAGAGCTGCGGCATGCCGATGGCGCTGCCATGCTCATTGACGCAGGCGCTGACCTGGGCCGCGCCATGTGCCGCGTCGGTTGCGGTTGTTTCAGTAGACATCTTGTCCTCCGTCGGACCCTTTGAACTTCGCCCCTAGAGACTCGGAGGGGCGCCCGCTACAGGCGCACCCCCCTTTCGTAAGGATTCGAACCCTGGATTAGACGGCGAACATCAGCAGCAGGGCGACGAGGAACGCGAAAATGCCCAGAGCTTCGGCGAAGGCGAGGCCGATGAACAGGGTCGCGGTCTGGCCACCAGCGGCCGAGGGGTTGCGCAGAGCGCCGGCGAGGAAGTTGCCGGCAACGTTGCCAACACCGATAGCAGCGGCGCCCGAACCGATGGCGGCCAGACCGGCGCCGATGAACTTGCCCATTGCTGCTGCAGCTGCGATTTCCATTTGAGTAGCTCCTTACGATGGAATGCGAAATTAGGGTGAGACGCGCGCCTCAGTGGCCCGGATGCAGGGCATCCTTGAGGTAGACGCAGGTCAGGATGGTGAACACATAGGCCTGAATGAAGGCGACGAGGACTTCGAGGCCGTAGATCGCCGTGATGGCGGCGACAGAAACCGGGCTGATCGCGGCGATGGCCGCAAAGCCGGCGAAAACCTTGATCACGGCGTGACCGGCCATGATGTTGCCGGCAAGACGGATCGAGTGGCTGACCGGACGCACGAAGTACGAGATGACTTCGATGATCGCGATGATCGGGCGCAGGATCAGCGGCGCATCCGACATCCAGAACAGGCCGAGGAAGTGAAAGCCATGCTTGATAAAGCCGATGGCGGTCACGACGAAGAACACACCAAAGCCCAGAACGGCCGTCACGGCGATATGCGAGGTGGTGGTGAACGACTTCGGCAAGAGGCCGAGGAAGTTGCCGAACAGGATGAACAGGAACAGCGTCATGATATAGGGGAAGTACTTCACCCCGTCATGACCGGTCACATCCTCGATCATCTTGTAGACAAAGCCGTACATCACTTCGGCAACCGACTGCACGCGGGTCGGCACGATGGCGCGGCCGCGGGTGCCGATCACGAACAGCGCGACGATGGCCAGAACGGCCAGCGCCATCCACAGCGTCACGTTGGTGGGCGTATACCACTGCACCGGCCCGTCGCCGAACAGCGGCTTGACGATGAACTGGTCCAGCGGGTGAAAAACCAGAGCCGAACCTTCTTCGGTATGCGCTTCCGTTGCCACGTTCAGTCTTCCTTTGCTTCGGCAGCCTCTTGGGCCAACCGGCGATCTTGCACTTCCTTGGCCGAGCGCAGCATGGTTTTCACCCCTGCGGCAAAGCCGAACCCTATGAACAGCACCAGAAAGAACGGCATGGTCCCAAAGAGGGTGTCCAGCCCGTATCCGATGCCAAAGCCGATCCCCAGACCGGCCACAAGCTCGATGACCATCCGCCAGGCCAGTTGGGCCTGAGAATAGTCCTTCTTCATATGCGGGGTCTCGACCTTCGCGCCCTTGGCCTTGGCGATCCGCGCCTCCAGTTCGGCAAGGCGGGCCTTGTCGTCAGGCGTGATCGGGTCAGACACGGGTCGGTTACCCCATGAAGATGGTTGAGGGGGTGCTAATGCTTTGCCAGCCCCGAGTCAATAAGGCGTGACCCCGTGTTTTCTCCATCAATATCAGATAGTTGAACCACTCGCTCAATCGGTCGCAGGGGCGCCTCACCTGATTTCGCCCCAATTGGCATATTCAACCCATCGGTTGATGGTGGGCCTGGGCAGCGTTTTGCCCCGAAACGCTCAACCGATCCGTTGACCTTTTCGCGCCAATCTGGCCTAGGATGGCGGCATGTCAGACCCGCTCTCTGCCGCCTTTGCCGCGCTTGCCGACCCGACCCGACGGGCGATCCTGACCATGTTGCTTGAGGATGACATGGCCGTGACCGATGTCGCGGAGCCCTTTGAGGTAAGCCTCGCCGCGATCTCAAAGCATCTGGGGGTGTTGGCCGATGCCGGTCTGATCAGCCGGGAAAAGCGGGGGCGGGTGATCTGGTGCAAGCTCGAACCCGACGCGCTGAAACAGGCCAGCGTCTGGATGCAAGGTTTTGGTCAGTTCGAGCCTGTGGACCTCGACGATTTCGAGCGGTTCCTCGACGGCGAGCTGCGCGAAGAGACGAGTGCGCCCGATCTGTGAGGGAAGGGAAAGCGCTTAGGTCGAGCGAAAAACCTCGGCGTGGGTCTTGCGCAGTTCCGCCTTTTGCACCTTGCCCATAGTGTTGCGCGGCAGGGCCTCGACGATCTTATAGCCCTTGGGGTGTTTGAAGCGCGCGAGTTGCGTCTGAACCGCCTCGCGGATGGCGGTCAGGTCAATCTCGCCCCCCGGTTGCCGGGCAAGCACCGCAAAGACGCCTTCGCCGAAATCGGGATGAGGCAGGCCGATCACCGCACTTTCGAGAACGCCGGGAAGGCCGTCGAGGACTTCCTCGACTTCCTTGGGATAGATGTTGAACCCGCCCGAGATAATCAGATCCTTGGCCCGGCCGACGATGGTGACATAGCCCTCGGCATCGCGGGTGGCCAGATCGCCGGTGATGAACCAGCCATCGGGGCGCAATTCCTCGCGGGTTTTTTCCGGCATCTGCCAGTAGCCCTGAAAGACATTGGGGCCGCGCACCTCGATCACGCCGACCTCGCCGGGGGCGACCTCTGCCCCGTCCGCCATGATGCGCAGTTCAACCCCCGGCAGCGGGAAGCCGACTGTGCCGGCGCGCCGCTCGCCCTCATAGGGGTTTGAGGTGCTCATATTGGTTTCGGTCATCCCATAACGTTCTAGGATGCGCAGGCCGGTGCGCGCCTCAAACGCCGTATGGGTTTCGGCCAAGAGCGGTGCCGAGCCGGAAATGAACAGGCGCATGTGACCGACCAGATCGCGGTTCAGACGCGGGTCGCCCAGCAGGCGGGGGTAGAAGGTGGGCACACCCATCATCGCAGTGGCGCGCGGCAGGGCGGCGATCACCGCCTCAAGGTCGAAACCGGGGTGAAAGATCATCTGCCCGCCGGTCAGAAGGCTGATATTGGTCGCAACAAACAGGCCATGGGTGTGGAAAATCGGCAAGGCATGCAGCAGCACATCTTGCGCGGTAAAGCGCCAGAGATCCGCCAGAACCCGGGCGTTTGACAACAGGTTATCCTGACTTAGCATCGCGCCCTTGGACCGCCCGGTGGTGCCGGATGTATAAAGGATGGCGGCGAGATCGGCGCCCGTCCGCGCCTTAGGGGTGAACTGGTCCGGTTGGCTGGCGGCCATGTCGGGAAGACTGCCCTGACCATCGCCCGAGAGGGTCATGAGCCGGACGCCATGGGCCGCAGCCACCGGACGCAGGGTTTCAGCCCGGGCCGGATCGGCGAGAAAGACGCGCGGGGTTGCGTCGCTGATAAAGTACTCGACCTCCGCCGGGGTATAGGCGGTGTTCAGCGGCAGGAAAAACGCCCCCCGCGCCACGGCGGCGCCCTAAAAGGCGAGCGCCTCTGGCGATTTGGCGATCTGGACGGCGACGCGGTCGCCGGTGGTCACGCCCTCGGCCCGCAGCACATGGGCATAGCGCGCGATCAGGCGATAGAGGTCGTCCGCCGAAACGACATCGCCCCCGGCCAGATGCAACAACGGGCGGTTCTGCCCGGCCAGCGGGGCAAAGAGCGCATCAAACAGCGGGTTGGGCATCGAGGTTCCTCCGGC
The DNA here is from genome assembly GCA_937858255.1 of uncultured Tabrizicola sp. Taxonomy (GTDB): domain Bacteria; phylum Pseudomonadota; class Alphaproteobacteria; order Rhodobacterales; family Rhodobacteraceae; genus Pseudotabrizicola. The sequence continues at coordinate 4,122 of CALLZQ010000297.1, read as the reverse complement.
ATTTGGCCTGTTGTGCCAGCCTTCGCCATTGGCCTCAAGCCCGGCAACAATCCGTTTCTCCCCTGCCCCTGCCCGGCCCGGCCCCTGCCCGATTTTCGCCCCAGCCTTCCGGCAGCCTGATTTTCATGGGGCACATGCAACCAGAACAGGAGGCCGTCATGACCTACATGCTTTCCCTGTTGAACAAGTTCGGGCTGTTTGCCCCCAAGAGCGAAACCCCCGAGGCCTTTGACCTGCGGCTGACGCGGATCCAGACCCGCGAGACCGGGCGCAACGTCCGCGCCGCGATCTTTGTCAGAAATCAGGCGTGACGCCGGGCAGCGCCAGCTCGCGCATCAGATCGCGCACTTCTTGCCGCGCGGCGATATTCGACAGGTTCAACTGATCGACGCCGGTATCCTTGAGGTCGAGCAGGGTGATCCCGCGCGGGAAAAGCTCGCGAAAGATCACCCGCTCGGAAAAGCCCGGGGCAACGCGAAAGCCGATGCGGCGTGAGAGCTGCTCTAGCGCCGCGCCGACCTTGCGCTTGTTGTGCATCTGCTGGGCGCCCATCCGGTTGCGCAGGACGATCCAGTCAATCGGTTTCAGCCCCGCCTGCGCGCGCAGTTGCCGGGCGTTCCAGACCATTTCGGCATAGATCGAGGGGCCTTTGACCTTGTTCGTCTCGGGGTCAATCCGGGCCAGCAGGTCGAAATCCACGAAACTGTCGTTCAAGGGCGTGATCAGCGTATCGGCAAGGCTGTGGGCCACCTGGCTCAGCCGCGTGTGGCTGCCCGGGCAGTCGATGATCACGAAATCCGAAACCGGGTCCAGCGCGGCAATCGCGGCAGACAGGCGCGCGTCATAGGGGTTCTCGCCCGGTTGCAGGCTGGCCGGGTCCACCTCGGGCAAATCGCGGTAATCGGGCGTCGGCAGGCTCAGGCCCGCGCGGGCGACATAGGCGCGGCGGTTCTCGATATAGCGGCCAAAACTCTTTTGCCGCAGATCGAGGTCCAGCGCGCCCACCCGGAAGCCCAGACGGGCGAGGGCCGTTGCCACATGCATACAGGTGGTGGACTTGCCCGATCCGCCCTTTTCGTTCCCGACAACGATGATATGCGCCATGGCCCCGGTTCCTGATTTCCCCGGCGGATGGGCCGGGCCTTTGCCCCTCTATTGGCAAGGGAACGCGCCAGAGGGAAGCCCCCTTGCCCCCTCCCGCGCCAGAATTTCCCCAAAGGGCGGGGTCTATGAGGTCGGCGCCTCAGCCTCACAGCGGTGATGGGTGCCGGTGCAGCGGATCAGCGGCCAGTCCTGCCGACCCCAGCAAAAGCCGGTATAGCCCGCCAAGGGCCGCAGCACCCAGATCGGGCGGGTGCCCTCCTCCGTGCGGCGCGGCTCGCCTTCCAGCCGCATCATCAGGCCGCCCTCGGTGGGGCCGATCAAATCATAGACCTCGCGCGTGCGGGCTGGTCCGACCACGGTTTCGCTGGGAAAATCCCAGCTAAAGACGGCATGGGGCGGCGACTGGGTGAAGGAAAGCGTCACCGGATTCTCCGTGCAGGAGAAATTCGGGTTCTCATCCGAACCATAGACCCCCGCCATACGGGTCATCAGATCCTCCTCCGCCCACAGCGGCGCGGCGCTACAGGCCAGCAGGGCGGCAAGGATCAGGGGGGCAGGTTCCATCGCAAAACATTGCCATGCCCCCGACAGGGCGCGCAAATGAAAAAGGGCGCGCCAGTGGCACGCCCTTTCCCGTTCATCATGCCGGGTCTCAGAAACCGAGGCCAGCGTATTTGTTCTTGAACTTCGACACGCGGCCGCCGGTGTCCAGCAGCTTGGCCGACTGGCCGGTCCAGGCGGGGTGGGCCAGCGGGTCGATATCCAGTGCCAGCGTTTCGCCTTCTTTGCCGTAGGTCGAGCGGGTCCGGTAGGTGGAGCCGTCGGTCATTTTCACTTCGATGAAGTGATAATCGGGGTGAATGCCCTCTTTCATCGTCTCGGCTCCTCTTATTCGGATTTTTCTTTGTAGTTGGTGACTTCGGCGATACGGGCCGATTTACCGCGACGCGAGCGCAGGTAGTACAGCTTGGCGCGACGGACGCGGCCACGGCGGACCACTTCGATCGAGTCGATGTTGGTCGAATACAGCGGGAACACACGCTCCACGCCTTCGCCGAAAGAAATCTTGCGGACGGTGAACGAGGCGGCAATGGTCGCGCCACCACGGCGGCTGATGCAGACGCCTTCGTAGTTCTGCACGCGCGAGCGGGTGCCTTCGGTCACTTTGTAGCCGACGCGGATGGTGTCGCCAGCCTTGAAGTCCGGGATGGTCTTGCCAAGCGCAGCGATCTGCTCGGCTTCGAGTTGGGCGATGAGGTTCATGCGCCTATTCTCCATTTAGCCTGCGGTTTTCCGCAGAGGTGATGCCGCCAGAGAGCTCTTGGTCTTCACCGGGTCCGCCGCAGGGGCGCCCGCCAGAGATCAGGCCTGCTTTCCTTTTGATGCCGCCCCGTCCGCCCCGTGTTGGCCGGGGAAAGAACCCGGCGCGGGCATAGGGAATCGGGTCCGACGGGCATTCCTGCCCCGGACCGGGCGCGTATAGGGGGCGGTTCAGATGCGGTCAAGAGGCATGATCGGGCCGCCCGCGAGCTGGCTGGCGCGGCGCAGCGGGGGCCGTTGTGATCCCCGGCTATCTCGCGCCCCATGTATCACTCAGACGGTAGCCCTGTGGCCAGGGGTCGTCGGGGTCAAGCATGTGTTGATGCGTGCCGGTGATCCAGGCGCGGCCGCTGATCTCGAGGGCGCGGATGTCGCCGACGGTGGTTGTGCCAGGGATACGGCCTTTAAAGGTCGAGCCGATGAGCGACACGGTCGTCAGGTTGTCGGCAAGCCCCATTTGCCCCCGCGCGTGCAGAACGGCCATGCGGGCGCACAGGGCGGTGCCGGTGGGTGAGCGGTCGACCTTGCCGGGCTGGATGGCGACGGCGGACCCTGTCCTCAGGCCCTGTTCGTCGCGGGTGATGGCGCCGGCAAAGAGGCAAAAGGAGAAATGCCGCCAATCCGGGTTGGTCGGGTGATGAAACCCGATCGCCTCTGTCGCGGCGCGTGCGATGCGCGCGCCGAGTTTGGCGATATCATGCGCCTCATCCGCGACCAGTGAAAAGCCCATGGCGGCGGCATCGACCATCACGAAACTGTCGCCGCCAAAGGCGGTATCGACGGTCAGGGTACCGATCCCCTCCACCTCCAGCTTGACATCCAGTTTCTGGGCAAAGCTGGGCAGGTTCTGCACGAAAATGCGTTGCGCCTTGCCATCCCGGCATTCGGCGCGCACGGGGACGAGGCCGCCGGGGGCCTCGAGCACGAATTCGGTCACGGGTTCGGTCATCGGCAGGATGCCGCTGTCCAGCAGCACGGTCGAGACGCAGATAGAGTTGGAGCCGGACATGGGCGGGGTATCTTCCGGCTCCATGATGATAAAGGCCGCACTGGCGCGGGGATCCTTGGGCGGGACCAGCAGGTTCACATGGCGAAAGACGCCGCCGCGTGGTTCGTTCAGCACGAAATTGCGCAGGGCGCCATCGCGGGCGATGAAGCGGCTTTGCTCCCAGATCGTGTCGCCGGGGGGTGGGGCAACGCCGCCGACGATGACATCGCCGACCTCGCCCTCGGCATGGGCGGAAACGACGTGAATGGTTTTTGTGCTGCGCATGGGGTCCTCCGTCTGGCGGACGGTGTCATGCCACTGGGCGCCCGGCAAGCCTGCGTTGGTTGGGTCAAACGGCGGGCGCAAAGGACCAGCGGATCAGCCGATTGGTCGAGCGCCAAAGTGGCCCCTTATCGGTAAATCCACCCGCATCCTGCCCCCCAGCGGCAGCGTAAAAGGCGCGGGCCGCGTGGTTATCGGCCAGAACGGCGAGGGCGGCGCCGGGATAGCCCTGATCGCGCAGATCGGCCATGGCGGTGTTCAGCAACTGGCGGCCATAGCCCCGGCCACGAAAGGGCGCGCGCAGATAGAGGTGTCGGATCTCGCCCTGCGCACCAAAGACCGCAGCCGTCGGCGCGCCGTAGCAGATCAGGCCGGCGGGTTGGCCCCCGACCTCGGCCAGCCATGTCACGGGGCCATCTGCCGCAAGG
>CALLZQ010000296.1 GCA_937858255.1 uncultured Tabrizicola sp. | reverse complement strand
CATTGTAGGGCGAAAAGCTGGCCAGTTGCTCTTCAAAAAACCAGCTCATGAGCGCGAACCGCGCCGCATCGTCATCGACATCGCCGAACTGGTCGCGCAGCGTCGCAACACCCAGCGGGACCGAGATCCAGTCCACCACCCGCGCCCCGCCCTCAGGCTGGGCGTCAAAGCCGGTGTGCAGCCCCATGATCGCGCGCGGGCGATCCTCGGGCGGCACAGAGGACAGGTCGATCCACACCAGTTCGGTCGAGCCGCCGCCGATATCGACGACCAAAAGCTGCTCGGTCTTGCGATGCACCAGCGGCGCGCAGGAAATCACCGCCAGCCGCGCCTCTTCCTCGGGGGTGATGACATCGAGTTGCAGCCCCGTCTCACGCCGTACCTGCCGGATAAAATCGCGGGCATTGCGGGCACGCCGGCAGGCCTCGGTCGCGACCAGCCGCATCCGGCGCACGCCATGCCGCTCGATTTTCTTCTGACAGATGCGCAGCGCCTGAACCGTGCGGATCATCGAGGCACGCGAAAGCCGCCCCGAGGCCTCTAGCCCGACGCCGAGCTGGACAGTCTTGGAAAAACTGTCCACGACCGTGAACTGACTGCCCTTTGGCTGGGCAATCAGCATCCGGCAACTGTTGGTGCCCAGATCCAGCGCCGCGTAAAGCGTGCCCGACCCCGGCTTGTGAGAGGGTGACGAATCGGGACCGCGAGAGCCGCTTTCGCGCTCGACCGGGTCTGGCGAGGCGTCCCCCTCTCGAGGACGCTCGGGCGTCATATCCGCCCTCCATATGTGGTTGCGCTAAAGGTAGCGCCCTTGCCCCCCTCTCGCAAGCACAGATCCGCCGATGCACCGGCAGCCCGAATGGACAGTCATGAAATTGATGGAAAAGATGCAAAGTTTTCACATCAATCCCTCTGGCCCCGTGTCGCCTCTGCACCTTGTCCGGGCTAAGATGCCCGCGTCAGGGCGCAGGTCGGTTATCCGATGCGCCATGTCGAAAACGCACCTTCACGTCGCAAACAGGCGATTAGAACGGTGTCAACAGGCCAGAGAGGGAATCGGCAGTTATGGGTGAGGGCACGGGTGTCTACTGGCGCGATATTCCGGCCCAGGTGATCGTGGGCAAGGGCCGTCGCGGCGCCAAGGTCCAGCTGACCGAGCGCTTTGAGCAGGCCATCGACCGCTGTGCGATGAAGATCGGCGCCAAGGATGCCGATGCCTATCTGGCCGAATGGCGCAAGGCAGCCCCCTATGAGGTGGAGGGCGATCAGGAAGAGGTCGCCCGCGCCGAGGCGGCCCGGCTTGAAGCCGAGTTTGACACCCCGCGCCTCAAGGCGCTGATCGATGCCGAGGGCTGGGCAAAGCCCTGAAATGACCCTGCCCGCCATGACCCTGAAGGAGAAACTGATGGCCCTGTTCAATTTCCGCGCCAAGACGCAGGCTCCGACGACTCCGGGTCAGGCGCTTGAGAGCTTTCTGACCGGCTATTCGATCGCGGTGATGCCGCGCACCGCCGAGAAGGTTGAGGATTTCCGCGATCTTCTGCCCAAAGGCACCCGCGTCTATATCGCCCATATCGAGGGCACCCCGATCGAGGATATGGTCGCCACCGCCCGCCGCATCGGCGATGAGGGCTTTGAGGTCATGCCGCAGTTCCCGCCCCGCATCATCCAGGACCGCGCCACGC
>CALLZQ010000295.1 GCA_937858255.1 uncultured Tabrizicola sp. | reverse complement strand
AGAGGTAATCGCCCCCTTCTTCGATGGCGGTATTCATCAGTTCCGCCGCCAGGATCAGCAGCCCCAGCCCCAGGATCACCGCCCGCTCGGCCCCCGAGAGATCCAGCGAAAAGGCAAGCGCGGCAGAGGCCGCATTGATCAGCGTCCATTGCCGCAGCGTCTTTTCCGTGGCCCAGGCCGCCCGCCAGCCCTGCCACGACCAGATCACCGTATTGGCCAGGCGCCGCGCCTCGGCTTGCAGGAAATCAGCCATCTTGCGCCTCCCATGCCTCAAGAAACGCCCGGGTACAGGTCACGACATGGGCAAAGCGGTCGCCGCCCAGATGCACCCCGCCATACCAGCGGGTCACGACCACCACGGTATCGGTCAGCCCGGCACGTTCCAGCATCTTCAGGATCACCGCCCCCGCACCGGTCTCGCCATCGTCATTCTTGACCGGCCCCTCATCCGACAGGACGACAGCCCAGGTATTATGCGTGGCCTTGGCGAATTTCTTGACCCGACGCAGGTCGCGCAGGAAAGCCTCGGCCCCGGCGCGGCCCTGAATGACCCCGCCCGAGACGGCATAGCGCGACCCGCGGTCGCTGACGACATTCAGGAGTTGCAGCATCTTGCCCCCGGCCCAAGGGCGCCAGATTGGCGCGGCCCGGGGCGGCGGTCAATGGCGCAGGGCCAAGACCTCGATCTCGGCCTTGTTGGGGCAAAAGACCGGCAGGCAGGGTGCGGTTGCGGCGGTGGCGAGCCATGCGGTGCAGGCCCCCTTTTGCCCGCAGGCCTGACAGCGCTCCACCAGCACGGCAAGCTCGGCCCGGCTGAGCCAGCCCTCGACCACCGCGCGCGGCAGGCTGACACCCAGCACCCGCGCCATGCCCCGTGTCAGACCCCAGGCCATTGGCGCTTCGGAAAACCCAATCATCTGCTGCCCCTCTTGCGTGACGCGATTTGCGATCAGACCATGCTGCGGCAGGCTGGCCCGCGCCGCATTGACGCAGATCAAAGCGCGCGGGGCGGACGTTCGGGGTGGCCGACCGCAGCCTCGATCTGGCGGGCCACCGCGGCGAGGTTTTCCAGCTCGGTGCCATGGGTTTGGGCGCGGCGCGCATCCTCCAGCGCGCGGGCAGATTGCGCCAGCGCCTCGGGGCCAAAATCAGCCGGCGAGATTTGCGCCAGTGCCAAAAGCGCCTTTTGCAGGCGCATATGCACCGAATAATGCGTGGCGCCATCACGCGAGATGGCGGGGAAGATGTCGCCAAAGAGATCGGGCAGGCGCAGGGCGGGCACGAGGATGCGCGGGTAATCGGGCTCAACCGGCTCGGCCCGCTGCCACGCGCCGAGGAGGCGCACCGCGCGCCCCAGCACGTCAATCGCCGTTCCCGGATCGTTGACCGCCGGCGAGAGGGCGCGCTCGGCAATCTCGGACAGAACGCAGAGGCCAAAGCGCGGGTCCTGATCAAAGGTGCGCTGTTTTTCGATGCTGAAGGCCGCGCGCAGGGGGGCCTGCATCGCATCGGTCATCTCGGGCGGCATCCAGAGCAGCGCGGACCCGGGGTGAAGAAAGCTGCCGGGCAGGCAGGCCAGTTGCAAGAGCGCGCCGCTCCGGTTCAGCAGCGCGCCTTCGGTCAGGGTTTTGAGGCGCGGCATGTCGATGTGGCACAGGTAGCCGGTTTCGGTCGCGGTCAGGGGG
>CALLZQ010000294.1 GCA_937858255.1 uncultured Tabrizicola sp. | reverse complement strand
ATGACAACCCCAATGATCTGGATGCCCGCGCGCATATGATGAGCGCGGCCGCCATGGGCGCGGTCGCCTTCCAAAAGGGGCTGGGGGCGATCCACAGCCTCAGCCATCCCATCGGCGCGGTCTACAATACCCATCACGGCACCACCAATGCCGTGGTGATGCCGATGGTGCTGGACTTCAACCGCCCGGCGATCGAAGCGCGGCTGGACAAGGCAGCGGCTTATCTGGGGATTGAGGGCGGCTTTGCCGGCTTCCGCGCGGCGGTGATGGCGCTGCGGGCCAAGCTGGCGATCCCGGCCAATCTGACCGCGATGGGGGTCAAGGCTGCGGATCTTGACATGCTGACCGAGATGGCGCTGGAAGACCCCTCTTGCGGCGGCAACCCGATTGAAATGACGCGCGAAAATACCCGCGCGCTGTTTGAAACCTGCCTCTGAGCCATGGCGGCCCACCAGACCGAGATTGCCGTTATCGGTGCCGGTGTGGTGGGCCTTGCCATTGCCGAACGCCTGCGCGCCGAGGGGCGTGAGGTCACGCTGATCGACCCGAACCCGCCGGGTTCGGGCGCCTCTTACGGCAATGCCGGCACGATTGCCGATTATGCGGTCTTGCCCGTCGGCACGCCCGATGTGCTGCGCAACCTCCCATCCTTGCTGTTCGACCGCCATTCCCCCCTGTCCATTCGCCGGGCGGCCCTGCCGACGCTGGCGCCGTGGCTGATGCGTTTCGCGGCCCAGTCCCTGCCCGGCCCGGCGCGGCGCAATGCGGCGGCAATTGCCGCGTTGCTGTCGGATGCGGCGGGGTTGTGGCAAGGGCTGGCCGAGCGGATCGGTGGCACCGAAATCCTGCAAAAGCGCGGCTGCCTCTATATCTACGAAAGCGCTGCTGCCTATCGCGCGGCGGATCGGGACATGGCCTTTCGCCGCAGCCTCGGGATTTCCGTCGATCTGATCGGGCCTGAGGGGCTGCGCCAGTTGGAACCCGGCCTGCCCGAGGTTGAGGGCGGGGCCGCCTATTTTCCCAATGCCGTGTTCATGTCGGACCCCGGCCAGATGGTCGCCCGGCTGGCTGCCGCCCTGAACGTGCCGGTATTTTCCCATCGCGTGACGGGACTAGAGCGGCGCGATGGCGGCGTTATCCTGACTGGCGAGGGCCTGCACCTGCGGGCGAAGACGGTCGTCCTTGCCGCCGGGGCGCATTCCCGCGCCCTCGCCCGGCAGGCGGGCGACCGCATCCCCCTGGATACCGAGCGGGGCTATCATGTCGAATGGGATATGCCGGCGCTGCCGCTCTCCCGCCCCTCCTGCCCCACCTCGCGCGGGTTCTATCTGTGCCCGATGGCGGGACGGCTGCGGGTGGCGGGGACGGTCGAGTTGGGTGGGCTGACGGCGCCCCCCTCTCCGCATCGCATCGCCCGGCTGGTCGAGGGGGCGCGGGCGATCTTCCCCGATCTTGGCGCGCCCAGCCGCGACTGGATGGGCTTTCGCCCCAGCCTTCCCGACAGCCTGCCGGTCATCGGCCCTTCGCGCGGCGGGGCGGATGTCATTCACGCCTTTGGCCATGGCCATATCGGCCTGACACTCGCCCCCGTCACCGCCCTGATGGTGGCCGACCTGATCGCCGGACGCCCCCCTGCCCGCGCCATCACCGCCACCCGGGCTGACCGCTTTTGGCCTTGATGACGCCGTTTTTGCCGGGCATCAGCGCCGCAAGTCACAGGAGCAGGTGCGATGACGGGTAAGGTTTTGATCACAGGTGCCGCCGGGTTTATCGGCTTTCACCTCGCGCGGCGGATGCTGGCCGAGGGGTGGGAGGTCACGGGCTTTGACGGCATGACCCCCTATTACGACCCGGCCCTGAAAGAGGCGCGGCTGGATATCCTGCGCGCCCAGCCCGGCTTTCGCTTTGTCCAAGGGATGATTGAGGAAGAGGGGCGCCTGACCGCCCTGACCGCAGAGACCCGTCCCGATGTCATCGTCCATCTCGCCGCGCAGGCCGGGGTGCGCTATTCGATCGAGGCGCC
>CALLZQ010000293.1 GCA_937858255.1 uncultured Tabrizicola sp. | reverse complement strand
GCCATTGCATCAGCTATTCGCATCCGATGATGGTGGCGCGCCTGTCGGAACGCCGCTTTGCCGCCGAGGGCAGCCCCGCCGATTGCGTCTTGGCCGGGATCTATGACGTGCTGGATGGCGCGCGCCCCGATCTGGTGCTGTCGGGGGTGAACCGGGGCAACAATGCCGCAGAAAACACCCTTTATTCCGGCACCATCGGCGGCGCGATGGAGGCGGCGCTGCAAGGCGTGCCCGCCATCGCCCTGTCGCAATTCCTTGGCCGCGGGACGGAAGGATTGCCGACTCCGTTCGAGGCCTCGGCCCGCCATGGCGCGGCGGTGATCCGCAAACTGCTCGACCGCGGCATCTGGACCGAGGATGATTTTCGGGTCTTTTACAACGTCAACTTCCCGCCCGACCCCGCCGATGTGGTCAAGGGGCTGCGGGTGACCTCGCAGGGGTTTCGCCGGGACGCCTCGTTTTCCTGCGAGCCGCAGACCTCGCCCACCGGGCGGCGCTATCTGTGGATCAAGGGCGGCCCGCAGCACAGCCCCACCCTGCCGGGCACCGATGCCGCCGCCAATCTGGAGGGCTGGATCAGCGTGACGCCGATGCGGGCCGATCTGACCGCCCATGACCTCTTGTCCGACCTTGAGGCACGGCTGGCATGATGGCCGAGGGCGCGCCCGATACGCCAGAGGCTGAACGCAAGATGCGCTTTCTTTACGCCCTGCGCTCGCGCGGGGTGACGGACGCCCGGGTGCTGGGGGTGATGGAGCGGATTGACCGCGGCTATTTCGTGCGCGGCCATTTCGCTGATCGCGCCTATGAGGATATGCCGCTGCCCATCGCCTGCGGCCAGACCATCAGCCAGCCCTCGGTCGTCGGCCTGATGACGCAGGCGCTGAATGTGCAGCCGCGCGATACGGTGCTGGAGGTGGGCACCGGCTCGGGCTATCAGGCCGCGATCCTCAGCCAGCTGTGCCGGCGGGTCTATACCGTGGACCGGCATCGCAAGCTGGTGGCCGATGCGCAGGTGGTGTTCCGCGAGCTTGGTCTGGTCAATATCACCGCCTTCATGGCCGATGGCAGCTTTGGCCTGCCCGATCAGGCGCCCTTTGATCGCATTCTTGTCACCGCCGCCGCCGAGGACCCGCCCGGCCCCCTGTTGGCACAGCTCAAAGTTGGCGGTATCATGGTGGTGCCGGTCGGCCAGTCCGATACGGTGCAGAGCCTGATCAAGGTCACACGCGGCGAGCGCGGCTTTGATTATGAAGAGTTGCGCCCGGTGCGTTTCGTTCCCTTGGTCGAGGGCCTTGGCAACGATTGATGACCCGGGCAGGATCCAGTGAACAAGGGGCGGAGCATACCGTCCGACAAGAACAACAAGAGGCACAGCAGATGAACAGCATGTCCCGGCCGCAGATGGCCCCCGTTACCCGCCCCGCGCCTGCGCGTCTGCGGCTCTTGGTGCTTGGCTGCGCGGTGGCGGCGCTGTCGGCCTGTAATACCGGCGGGCCGATGGGCGGCTTTGACTGGGATCTGCGGCGCGGTGCGGGGGCACTCGACACCTCGGACGCGGCCCGGCAGGCGACCGAGCGGCGCCCCACGGCAGATGCGCGCGGCGTGATCTCCTACCCCGGCTATCAGGTGGCGGTGGCCCGGCGCGGCGATACCGCTGCCTCGGGCGCGGGGCGGGTTGGGGTCAATGCCGATGAACTGGCGCGTTACAATGCTCTGATGCCTTCAGACAGCCTGCGGGCGGGCGAGGTTCTGGCCCTGCCCCGGCGCGTCGCCGATGGTGGCCGGGTCGAGGGGCTGGCCCCCGCCGCCACGGTGGGCGCCACCGCTGCGCCGGCGCCGGTCGATGTCTCGACCATCGCCAGCACCGCGCTGGACCGGGTGGGCAGCCCGACGCCCCCGGCCACCACCCGGCCCTCAACCGCCGCTGAACCGGTACGCCATCAGGTGCGGCGCGGCGAAACGGCTTTCTCGATCGCGCGGCTCTACAATGTCTCGGCCAAGGCGCTGGGGGAATGGAACGGCCTCGGCCCCGATCTGGCAGTGCGTGAGGGGCAATATCTGATCATCCCCGTCGCCAGCGCCCAGCAACCTGCGGCCAAGGCCGCTGCGGCCACAACCGCCCCCGGCGCGGGATCGCCGACGCCCGAGCCGCCCTCGGCCGCAAAGCCCCTGCCGGCGGAAAAGACCACCCCCGCCGCGCAAAGGCCCAAGGAAACCCCCGCCTCGCCCGACCTGGGCAGCCAGCGGACCGCGGCCTCGGCGTCGCGGATGGTGATGCCGGTCGGCGGCGCCATCATCCGCCCCTATGCCAAGGGCAAGAATGACGGGATCGACATCTCGGCCGCGGCTGGCAGCACGGTCAAGGCCGCCGCCGCCGGCACCGTCGCCGCCATCACCAAGGATACCGAACAGACGCCGATCATCGTGATCCGCCATGACGGCAATATCCTGACCGTCTATGCCGGGGTCGATGGCATCAGCGTCAAGAAGGGCGACAAGGTCAGCCAGGGTCAGTCCATCGCCAAGGTCCGTGCCGGCACACCCAGCTTTTTGCACTTTGAGGTGCGCAAGGGCGTGGACAGCACCGACCCGATGCCCTTCCTGCAATAGGCCCAAACCGGCGCCACAAGGCGCCGGTTTCAGACCCGCACGCCCTCGCGCGCGGCCAGATCGCAAAAGAACTTTCAGGCGACCCGGCCCGACCGCGCCCCGCGCGGCG
>CALLZQ010000292.1 GCA_937858255.1 uncultured Tabrizicola sp. | reverse complement strand
ATCGGCGGCCAGGATCACCGGCTCGGGGTTCATCAGGCCACCGGCGGTCGCGGCGCCCGAGGAGAGCCGCGGCCCGGCCGCCTTTTCGGCCCCCGGGGCCCTCTTCCCCCGGAAGGCCCCGGCCCCCCCCCCGATCCCTGCCGCAGGCGGGTGAATCGCCTGCGCCAGCGGGGCTATATCGAGGCCGATACCGCCATTCTTTCGCCCGAACGGCTGGGGCGTGGCCTGATGCTGGTGGTCGAGGTCAGCCTGCAAAACGAACGCCCCGCCGATCTGGACAGGTTCAAGGCGCAGATGCGCGCCGCGCCCGAGGTCATGCAATGCTATTATGTGACCGGCAATGCCGATTTCATCCTGATCCTCTCGGCACGGGACATGGCCGATTATGAGGCCTTTAGCCGGCGGCATTTCTTTGCCGAGGATAATGTCGCGCGGTTCCGCACCAGCGCGGTGATGGAGCGTGTCAAGACCGGCTTTGCCCTGCCGCTGCCGCTATAGCCGGTCAGATATCTTCGCCCTGCAATTGCCGCGCGACCCCACGCCCGAGGTCTTGCGAGATCTCGGTAAAAACCTTGTCAAAGGCAGCGAACAGCGCCGCGTTCAGCGCCTTGCCCGCCGGGGTTTCGGAAAAAGCGATATAGGCGTCAAGGTCGGCATCACTCATCGGCTGATAGGCCAGCGACAGAAAGGGGAATAACCAGTCCTCTGTATCGGCCCGCACCTCGGCCTCTTGGCCCCAGACATCGGCCAGCATCTGATCTTCGGTCATTTCCTCGGGGAAGGCACCGGTTTCGGCCAGGCCCCGGTAAAAGGCCAGATTGGCATTCAGCGCCCCCATGACATTGGATTCGATCAGGTCATTGGCGGCGGCAAAGCGTTCGATCCGCGCCACCCGCGCATCGCCCTTGGCCAGCATGTCTTCCCAGGCTATCTTGGCGGCATCCTCTGCCGCGTTGTCGAGCAAGGCCCTGCGGGCCTCGATCTCCAGCTTCAGCGCCTCTTGGCCGGTCGCCGAGCCGAAGAACGCCTGCGCTGCCGCGATCACCTCGGGCGAGGCGCCCAATTCACCCTCCAGCCCCTTGGCAAAGGTGGCCCGCATTCTCTCGGTATCGTAGATCAGGCCGACAACCGCCTGCCAGCGGTCGCCGCCACGGCCCGGAAACATGTCATCCTCAAGCGACTGGCCGTATTTCAACCCCTCTTCCCGCATGACGGCCAGAATCTCGTCCATCTTCAGCGTGGCCAGCAGACCTTGTACATCCGCCGCCGCCGGCGCCGTCGCCGCAGGGGCCGGAGAGGCCTGCTCGGCAACAGCCGGCAGCGCCGGAAGGGCGAGGGCAAGGAACAGGGCAAGGGGGCGAAGCTGCATGGGCTCATCCAGAAACATAAGGGTCGCAGCCCTCTAGCTAGGCACTTGCCCACCGATTGCCAAGCCACATCACATTACAGGTCCGCACGCCCGCGTGATCGCGCCGAGCGCGGCAAGCGACCGGATCAGCCCCCCGGCCATCACCCCCAGCATTTTGCACAAAAGCGCGATTGAGGTCTTGCACCGGCAGCAAAGGGCGGGTAGGAACCCGCCACGATGATCACACCAAATGCGGAGAGGTGCCGGAGTGGTCGATCGGGGCGGTCTCGAAAACCGTTGACCCTTCACGGGGTCCGTGGGTTCGAATCCCACCCTCTCCGCCAATCCTTCTTCACAACACGCTGATCGGATTGCAGTAATTGGCTTGCCGGCCAAGTCACGCGCATTTCATACACAGCTCGGGTTTCTTGCCGGCAGGTTCCGGCCAGCACGTTGTTACGGGCGCGCGTTCATCCCTTCCATGAAGTCAATCCAACTGACCTGTCTGCCTTGCGCTCTCCGAGTCTGCCCCTCGCACCGGATAAGGCCCTACAGCGCGTCCAGGGCGCGGGGCGGGCAACCCTAAACGACGCCGAGAGAGACCAGGCAGGCAATCCCTAGGGCAGCGGATGAGTTTCGGCATGACTGTTCTGCCCGCCACGCCGACACTAGGCGACCCGGAACCTGTCTTTCTGCCCGCCCTGTCAGGGATGATCGCTCAATCCGTCTGGGGAAAAACCCCGGTATTCTTGACCGTGCCATAGACAAAGCTGGAATCGATCGAGGCGATGCCACCGATCGGATGGATGCGGTTGCGGATAAAATCCTCATAGGCCTCCAGGCCCGCCACCACGACGCGCAGGTGATAATCGGCGGCCCCGGTCAGCAGGTGGCATTCCAGCACCTCGTCCAGCGCGCGAACGCGGCTTTCAAAATGCCTCACGGTTTCACCGCTGTGGCGTTCCAGCCGGATGCGGATGAAGACCGTGACCGGCAACCCATAGGCGCGCTGATCGGCGATGGCCCGATAGCCCGAAATCGCGCCGCTTTCCTCCAGCAACCGGATGCGGCGCAGGCAGGGTGAGGGCGAGAGATTCACCTCGGCCGCGATTTCCAGATTCGTGGCCCGACCGTTGCGTTGCAGGGCGCGGATGATCTGGCGGTCTTTATCGTCCACTTCAGCCCCACCTTGGCATTATATGCCAATATTGACGCATATTTTGGCATGAATAGCAACCAAATGCCACGGCGGCAATCGCATGCTGAAGGTCAGTCGAAAGGAAAGACCGATGCGAGACACCCCCCAAAGCCTTGCCACACGCGCCATTCATCATGGTTACGATGCCCGCGACCATCAGGGGGCGCTGAATCCGCCGGTCTATCTGTCCTCGACCTTCACTTTCGACAGTGCCGAGGCGGGCGGGGCTATGTTTGCGGGTCAGGCCGAGGGGCATTTCTACAGCCGCATCTCGAACCCGACACTCGAGGCGCTGGAACGGCGGATCGCCAATCTCGAAGACGCCGAGGCAGGGCTTTGCGCGGCCTCGGGCATGGGGGCGATCACCTCGACCTTCTGGAGCTTTCTACAGGCGGGCGACGAGGTGATCCTCGACAAGACGCTTTATGGCTGCACTTTTGCCTTTTTGACCCATGGGCTGCCCCGCTTTGGCGTGACGGTGCGGCCGGTCGATCTGTCAGACCCCGCCAATCTGGCGGCCATCATCGGTCCCAAGACCCGGATCGTCTATTTCGAAACCCCCGCCAACCCCAACAACCGTCTGGTCGATATCCCGGCCATTGCCGAGATTGCGCATCGGCACGGCGCCAAGGTGGTGGTGGATAACACCTATGCCACCCCCGTGCTGACACGGCCCATCGAACATGGCGCCGATCTGGTGGTGCATTCGGCGACCAAATACCTCAGCGGCCATGGCGATGTGATCGCCGGGCTGATCGCCGGCCGGGCCGAGGATATCGCCCGGATCCGCCTTGTCGGCATCAAGGACATGACCGGGGCGGTGATGTCGCCCCTTTCTGCCATGCTTTTGTTGCGCGGGATCAAGACGCTGGACCTGCGGGTGCGCGCCCATTCCGCCGCCGCACTGACCATTGCCCGCGCGCTAGAGCCGCATCCGGCAGTGAAATGCGTGCATTATCCGGGGCTGGACAGTTTCCCGCAGGCCGCACTGGCCCAGCGGCAGATGGCAGCCTTTGGCGGGATGATCCCGTTCGAGGTGGTGGGCGGCAAGGCGGGCGGCATCGCCATGATGAACCGGCTGGCACTGATCCAGCGCGCGGTCAGCCTTGGCGATGCGGAAAGCCTGATCCAGCACCCGGCCTCGATGACCCATTCCACCTATACCCCCGAAGAACGCGCCGCCCATGGCATCGCCGAGGGGTTGGTGCGGCTGTCGGTCGGGCTGGAAGGGGTAGACGATATTCTGGACGACCTGATGCAGGCCCTCGCCCGGCACAATGCCGAAGCGGCCTGATCGCGATGGAGAACCCCATGACCGACAAGACAATCCGTGGCGATGCCGCCAGCCACCCGCCCCGTGCGACCGAAGGGGGCTGGCTGAACCGGCTGGACCGCAAACGCGCCGCAGGCCCCTTTCTACCCGGCCATCGCCTGCCTGCCGCCGGTCTTTCGACCACGGCCGTTCATGCCGGCACCCATGACGACCCGCGCACCGGCGCCGTAGGCACGCCGATCTATCAGGCCTCGACCTTCGTGCTGAATGCCGATCAATACGGGTCGATCGAAGGGGGCTTTGCCCGCGACCGTTTTATCTACTCGCGTTATGGCAACCCTTCGCAATGGGCGGTTCAGGAAAAGCTCGCGGCACTCGAAGGGGCCGAGTCGGCGATCGTGTTTTCATCGGGCATGGCGGCGATCACCGCGACGGTCATGGCGATGGTGGACAGGGGCGCGCATGTGGTGGCCTCGGCCGATCTGTATGGCGGCACCTGGAACCTGTTCAATCAGGAGTTTCCCACCTTTGGCATGTCGGCGACATTGGTCGATACCCAGGATTTCGTCGCCATCGAGGCGGCCATCCGCCCCGAAACCCAATTGATGTATTTCGAGGCGATCACCAATCCGCTCTTGAAAATCGTCGATATTCCCCGTCTGGCCCAGATCGCCCGGCGCCATGGTCTGCGTCTGGTCATCGACGCCACCTTTGCCCCGCCCGTCGCCATGCGGGCGCTGGAACTGGGGGCGGATGTGGTGGTGCATTCGGCCTCGAAATACCTCAATGGCCACAGCGACCTGATTGCCGGTGTGGCCGCCGGCCCACGCAAGCTGATCGACATGATCTGGCCCCGGCTGCTGAACTATGGCGGCTCGCTTGATCCGCATGCCTGTTTCCTGCTGGAACGCGGGCTGAAGACATTGGCCGTGCGGATGCGTGCACATGAGCAAAGCGCCCATGCCCTTGCGCGCTATCTTGAAGGCCACCCCAAGGTGCGCCGGGTTTTCTATCCGCTGCTGGACAGCCACCCCGACCGCGAGGTCGCCCGGCGGCTGCTGAAAAACGGCACCGGCAACGTGACCTTCTTTGTCGAAAGCGATCAGGCGGCGCTGCAACTGGTGAACGCGCTGCGCATCCCGAAACAGGCAACCAGCCTTGGCGGGGTCGAAAGCCTTGTCAGCCTGCCCTTCAACACCTCTCAGGCCAGCTACGCCTCGCGCCAGCGTGCCGCCATCGGCATTCACCCCGGCTG
This sequence comes from uncultured Tabrizicola sp., assembly GCA_937858255.1. Lineage (GTDB taxonomy): Bacteria > Pseudomonadota > Alphaproteobacteria > Rhodobacterales > Rhodobacteraceae > Pseudotabrizicola. The sequence continues at coordinate 1,562 of CALLZQ010000292.1, read as the reverse complement.
CGTGCGTCTGTCGGTCGGCATTGAGGATGCTGCCGACCTGATCGCCGACTTTGACCAGGCACTTGCCCAGATTTCCCCCGCAAAGGAAGCAACCCATGCGTAACAGCCTGCCCACCGCCGCCCTGTCGGAATTCGTCAATGAAGTCACCGCCGCCCCCGCCGAGGCGGGGATGGATTACGGAGTCTGTCTGGATTGGGAAAGCGGCACCCGTTCCACCGCCCATGCCAAGCCGATGCGGGTGGGGCCGCACCGTGTCAGCCGCTCTTTCGCCTGGAAGGTGGATGAGCCGCGTCAGCTTATGGGGCTGAACCACGGGCCGAACCCGCAGGAACTGCTGCTTTCGGGGCTGGGCGGCTGCCTGATGGTGGCCTTTGTCGCCGGCGCCACCGCCGAGGGCATCCAGCTTGAATCAGTGCGTCTCGATCTTGACGCGACGCTGGACCTGCGCGGTTTTCTGGGGATCGGCAGCAATGCACCGGTAGGATTTCCCGAAATCCGCTATACCCTGCATGTCACCTCGGACGCCACGCCCGAACAACTGGCCGCGCTGCATACCCGCGCCGTGGCGCATAGCCCGAACGCCCAGACCATCATCAACCCTGTCGCCCTGACCGGCGACATCGTTGCCGCCCACGCTGCCGCCTGAGCCAAAAGGAACCGCCGATGACCGACGCCGCCCATCTGAAAACCATCGAGCAGCGGCTGTTGTGGCTGTCGCATTGGATGATCCACCATGCCAATCACATCCGCCCCAAGGTGGACGGCATCAAGATCGGCGGCCATCAGGCCTCTTCTGCCTCGATGGTGTCGATCCTCACAGCGCTCTATTTCCACAGCCTGCGCCCCGAAGACCGGGTCGCGGTCAAGCCCCATGCCTCGCCGGTGTTTCACGCCATTCAATATCTGATGGGCAACCAGACCCGCGAGAAGATGGAGAATTTCCGCGGCTTCGGCGGGGTACAAAGCTACCCCAGCCGGACCAAGGACGTGGATGATGTCGATTTCTCTACCGGTTCGGTGGGGCTGGGGGTGGCGATCACCGGTTTTGCCTCGCTGGTGCAGGATTATATCGCCGCGAAATCCTGGGGTGGCGATCTGCCGCTCGGCCGGATGGTGGCGCTGGTCGGCGATGCCGAGCTGGATGAGGGCAACATCTACGAAGCCCTGCGAGAGGGCTGGAAAAACGATCTGCGCAATTGCTGGTGGATCATCGATTACAACCGGCAATCGCTGGACGGGATCGTGCGCGAGGGTCTTTTCGCGCGGATCGAAAAGATCTTCGACGCCTTTGGCTGGGATGTGGTGCGGGTGAAATATGGGGCGCTGCAACGCGCGGCCTTTGCCGAACCGGGTGGGGAACGGCTGCGCGAATGGATCGACGCCTGCCCCAACCAGCAGTATTCGGCGCTGACCTTCATGGGGGGCGCGGTGTGGCGCAGGCGCCTGATGGAGGATCTGGGCGATCAGGGCGAGGTCTCGGCGCTGATCGACCGCAGGTCGGACACCGAACTGGCCGCCTTGATGGAAAATCTGGGCGGCAATTGCGTGCAGACCATGGCCG
>CALLZQ010000291.1 GCA_937858255.1 uncultured Tabrizicola sp. | reverse complement strand
GGTCGTGACGACGATGACGCGCACCTGCGTCATCGCCGAGCGCCTGGTGCAGCGCTACGGCCACGAGCGCAGCTGCCGCGGCGTGCACGGCACCGACATCCCGGTGCTCGACCTCGAGGGCTGCGGCCCGGCCACGGTGCAGCAGATCGAGGACGGCACCCATGTTCACTGGTACGAACCCGTCGCCGACCTGACGACGACGGGATGAAGGCGGGGGCTATTCCGGCCGGCTGAAAGCGGGACTGCGCCGCCTTTTACGCGCTGTCTTTGGCGGCGAGGCTGCGGAACCGGCTTTGTTCATACAGCAGGGCGGCCCCTTCGCCATGGGCGATACCGGTGATCCGGCCGATAAAGATGCGATGCGTGCCTGCGGACAGGCTCTGGCTGACCTCACAGGCCAGCGTCACCGGCGCATCGCGCAGGATCGGCAGGTCATCCTCGGCCTCCCAGTCGCCCTCGGCGAATTTGTCGGTGCCGCTGACACCGGCCTGCCCGGCAAAACGCAAGGCCAGACCGGTCTGGGTCTCGGACAACAGGTTGACGGCAAAGCGCCCTGTGGCCTCGACCGCCGCGCAGGTGCCGGTGGCGACATTGAGGCAGACCAGAACCGAGGGGGGATCGGCCGTCACCGAGCAGACAGCGGTGGCGGCGATGCCCCGCCGCTCTCCCTCGGACGAGCGGGCGGGGACGATTGTCACCGCCCCGGGAAACCGTGCCATGGCGGCGCGGAACTGATCGGTTGCGATCATGCCCATCTCACGCCGCCGCCCGCAACTGATTGAGGTAATCGGCGGCGGCATTCGGATCGGCAAACCACGGGAAGAAATCACGCGGATCGTCAAAACCATTGGCCATGCGATGCGCCAGCGGCGGCAGCGCCTGCGCATTGCCCATGATGTCGAGGATAAAGGGCGGCGGCGGCAAAAGCAGCATGTTGGTCCATTGCACCACCCACTGCGCGTAATCCCAGAAGCGGTTGAACGTGGCCTGCATGAACGCCTCGTCAAAGGGCCGGTCCCCATGATCAAGGATCGCCCTCAGATAG
>CALLZQ010000290.1 GCA_937858255.1 uncultured Tabrizicola sp. | reverse complement strand
GTCCACTTGCGAGGGCTGGGGGCGGCCGATCCGGGGCGCCAGCCCCGCCGGCGCGCATCGCATCGTGGGCATGCTATACAATCCCGCCCGTATGGCGCGCCCGGTGGACTGGGCCCTGCCCGTCTCAGCCGCTGACCGCTGGTCGGACGACTCCCGTGATCCGGCCTATAACAGCATGGTACGCCTGCCCCATGGGTTCAGCCATGAGCGGCTGTGGCGGGCCGACCCGCTCTATGATCTGGTGCTGATCACCGACTGGAACTGGCCGGATGCGGTGCCGGGGCGCGGCTCGGCAATCTTTATCCATCGCTGGCGCAGGCCGCGCTATCCAACGGCCGGATGCATAGCCTTTGCCCCCGCCGATCTGGGCTGGATCGCTGCCCGCCTGACACCGGAAACAAAGCTGATCATCAAAGGCTGATCCTGCAAGGAAACCCTTCTCAAAGCGCTTTGGGCAGCCTATTCTAGCGCTTGCGAACAGGGAGGCAGGAACAATGGCCAAGGCATCGCCATCCGCGGATGACGAGATTTTCGAGCTGCGGCTAGACCGTTCGGCCCCAGACCTCTGGCCGATGCTTGAGGCGCTTTACGGCAATCATCCCGGCTATGCGGAATTTGAACGCGCGCTGCTGAAAGCCCTGCGCCAAGCATGGTCCGAACGCCCTGCCGATCTCAAGCGGCTGGATTTGCGGCGCGATCTAGAGCCGGACTGGTTCCAGCGCCCCGATATGGCGGGCTATGTGTTCTATATCGACCGCTTTGCCGGCAACCTGCGCGGTGTGCTGGACCGGCTGGATTACCTGACCGATCTTGGCATCAGCTATGTGCATCTCATGCCCTGCCTGAAGCCGCGCCCCGGTGACAGCGACGGCGGCTATTCGGTGATGGATTACCGCCAGATCAACCCGGCTTATGGAACGATGGCGGATTTCGAAGAGGTGGCGGCGGCCTTGCGGGCGCGCGGCATCTCGCTCTGCGTCGATCTGGTGCTGAACCATACGGCCAAGGAACATGCCTGGGCCAAGAAGGCCGCCAAGGGCGATGCGGCCTATCAGGATTATTACCTGATGTTCGACACCCCGGATCTGCCCGAAGAATACGAACGGACGCTGGTCGAGGTGTTTCCCGACAATGCGCCGGGGAACTTTACCCATTACCCCGATTTCGGAAAATGGGTTTGGACGACCTTCAACGAACATCAGTGGGATCTGAACTGGACCAATCCGCAGGTGTTTCTAGAGATTGTCCAGATCATGCTGTTTCTGGCCAATCGCGGCGTGGATGTGCTGCGGTTGGATGCCGTGGCCTTTATGTGGAAGCGGATGGGCACGCGCTGTCAGTCAGAGCCAGAGGTGCACATGCTCTTGCAGGCGCTACGGGCCTGTTCGCGGATTGCGGCTCCGGCGGTCATCCATCTGGAAGAGGCGATTGTCGCCCCGGCCGAGATGCTGCCCTATCTCGGGCGCGGTCAGCATGACGGCAAAGAGGGCAACCTCGCCTATCACAACAGCCTGATGGTGCAGTTCTGGTCGGCACTGGCCACCCGAGATACCCGGCTGATGTGTCATGTGCTGGGCAGCCACTTCCCCGAGGTTTTGCGCAACGCCACCTATGCCACCTATATCCGCTGCCATGACGATATCGGCTGGGCGGTGACCGATGAGGATGCGGCGGCCCTGTCGCTGAACGGGGCGGCGCATCGGGCGTTCCTGTCAGATTTCTATGACGGCAGCTTTCCGGGCAGTTTCGCCCGGGGCGCGCTGTTTCAGGAAAACCCGGCCACGGGGGACAAGCGGATTTCGGGCAGTTTCGCCGCACTGGCGGGGCTGGAAAAGGCACTGGCCGAGGGCGATGTCGCGGGGGCCGAGCAGGCCGTCCAACGGATGCTGATGGGCCACGCGCTGATCGCCAGCTTTGGCGGCATCCCCTTGATCTATATGGG
>CALLZQ010000289.1 GCA_937858255.1 uncultured Tabrizicola sp. | reverse complement strand
GACCCAAGATCAGCTCTTGCAATTCGACGATTTCGGCAATGTCACCCTGATCCATATCACCGACATCCACGCCCAGTTAAAGCCGATCTGGTTCCGCGAACCCGAATGGAACATCGGCGTGGGCGCGGCCAAGGGCGTGCCGCCGCATGTCGTCGGCAAAGACTTCATCAAGATGTTCAACCTGACGCCGCAATCGCCCGAGGCCTATGCCCTGACCTATGAGGATTTCGTCTCGCTGGGTAAGACCTATGGCAAGATGGGCGGCATGGACCGCGTGGCCACGGTGGTCAAGGCCATCCGCGCCGCCCGGCCCGAGGCGCTGCTGCTGGATGGTGGCGACACCTGGCATGGGTCCATGACCAGCTTCCTGACCAAGGGACAGGACGTGGTCAATGTCATGAACGCCCTTGGCGTCGAGGCGATGACCAGCCACTGGGAATGGACCTATGGCACCGAACGCGTGAAGGAAATCGTTGAAACGCAACTGAAATTCCCCTTCCTTGGCGCAAATATCTTTGACGCCGAATGGGACGAGCCGGCCTTTGAACCCTATCAGTTCTTTGAACGCGGCGGCGTCAAGATTGCCGTCATCGGCCAAGCCTTCCCCTATATGCCCATCGCCAATCCGCGCTGGATGTTCCCCGAATACTCCTTTGGCATCCGTGAAGAGCGGATGCAGGAAATGGTGGACGAGGTCCGCGCCGCCGGGGCCGAACTGGTGGTTTGCCTGTCGCACAACGGCTTTGACGTGGACCGCAAGATGGTGTCCCGCGTCAAAGGTATCGACGTCATCCTGACCGGCCACACCCATGACGCCGTGCCAGAACCCGTGCTCATCGGCGAAACCATCCTCATCGCCTCGGGCAGCCACGGCAAGTTCATCAGCCGCGTTGACCTTGACGTGCGCGATGGCCGGATGATGGGCTTCAAACACAAACTGATCCCGATCTTCTCTGACGTCATCACCCCCGATGCGGAAATGTCCACCCTGAGCGAGGCCGAGCGCGCGCCGTTCAAAGCCCAGCTTGAGGAAAAGATCGGCACCACAGAAAGCCTGCTCTACCGCCGCGGCAACTTCCAGGGCACATGGGACGACCTGATCTGCGATGCCATCCGCAGCGAACGTGACGCGCAAATCGCCATGTCGCCGGGCGTGCGCTGGGGCGCCAGCCTGATGCCGGGCGATGCGATCACCCGCGAAGACATCCACAACGTCACCTCGATGACCTATGGCGCCTGCTATCGCACGGAAATGTCTGGCGAATTGATCCACACCATCCTTGAGGACGTGGCCGACAACCTGTTCAACCCCGACCCCTATTACCAGCAGGGCGGCGATATGGTCCGCGTTGGCGGCCTTGGCTTTGCCATCGACGTGTCCAAGCCGATTGGTGAGCGCATCACCAACATGACGCTGACCGCGACCGGCGAGTCCATCGACGCCGCCAAATCCTACACCGTCGCCGGCTGGGCATCGGTCAACGAAGGCACCGAAGGCCCGCAAATCTGGGACGTGGTCGAAAGCTACATCAAGAAACAGGGCACCGTCTCGGTCGCCCCGACCAACTCGGTCCAAGTGACCGGTATCTGACACATCCGAAGGAGAGTTCGCCAAGATGACCGACGAACCCATCAAAGAGGGCAGCTCGCGCCGCGCCTTTCTGACCGGCACCGCTGCCGCCGGGGCAGGGATGCTGGCCGCCACCGCCGCCCGTGCGCAAACCCCTGATCCGCTGATCACCGAGGTACAGCCTTGGGCCGTGGAATTCGGCGATGCGGTGGATGCCACGCCCTATGGGATGCCGATCAAGTTCGAATCCCACGTCGTGCGCCGCAATGTCGAATGGCTGACCGAAAGCACGGCCTCGTCGATCAACTTCACGCCGCTGCATGAGCTCGATGGCATCATCACGCCCAACGGCGTCTGCTTCGAGCGCCATCACGGCGGCGTTGCCGATATCGACCCGGCCAAGCACCGGCTGATGATCAACGGTCTTGTCGAC
>CALLZQ010000288.1 GCA_937858255.1 uncultured Tabrizicola sp. | reverse complement strand
ATGGCGCCACGCTGGCGCTTGCCAACAAGGAAAGCCTTGTCACCGCCGGCCCGCTGCTGATGGAAACCGCCCGGCGCCATGGCGCCACCATCCTGCCGGTGGACAGTGAGCATTCGGCGATCTTTCAGGCGCTGGTGGGCGAGGATATCGCGGCGGTCGAGCGGATCGTGCTGACCGCCTCGGGCGGGGCCCTGCGCGACTGGCCCATTGAGGCGCTGGCGCGGGCGACTGTGGCAGAGGCACTGGCCCATCCCAACTGGTCGATGGGCCAGCGGATCACCATCGACTCGGCCAGCATGTTCAACAAGGCGCTGGAGGTGATCGAGACGCGCGAATATTTCGCCGTCGCGCCCGAACAGATTGAGGTGATCATCCACCCCGAGAGCCTGATTCATTCCATGGTGGGGTTTCAGGATGGGGCGATGATGGCGCATCTGGGCGCGCCCGACATGCGCCACGCCATCGGTTATGCGCTGAACTGGCCCGAACGCGCGCCCTTGCCGGTGGCGCGGCTCGGTCTGGCGCAGGGGGGGGCGCTGACCTTTCGCGCGCCCGACCTGACCCGCTACCCGGCGCTGCGCCTCTGCCGTGAGGTGATGGCCGCGCGCGGTCTGGCGGGGGCGGTGTTCAACGCCGCCAAGGAAGTGGCGCTGGATCAGTTCCTTGACGGGCGCATCGGTTTCATGGACATGGCCGGGGTGGTCGAAGAGACGCTTTCCCGCCTGTCGCCGGAACTTTCGCCCGGTGGGACGGTCTTCCCCCTTGAGGAGATCACCGCCGCTGACCATCTGGCAAGGGTCAGGGCCGGTGAGAGCGCGCGCCGCCGCGCCGCGTGACCGACGGCAAAAGAGCCAAGGCGGGGGCCGCATTTCCCGCCAGAGAAAAGTGACGACAACAGGACGGTGACGTGGACCTTATCGGATTGATCCCCAGCTTTGGCAGCGCGCTCTGGACGCTGGTTGCCTTTATCGTGGCGCTCTCGGTGATCGTCGCCATCCACGAATATGGCCATTACATCGTCGGACGCTGGTCGGGCATCCATGCCGAGGTGTTTTCGCTGGGCTTTGGCCCGGTGCTGGCCTCACGCGTGGACAAGCGCGGCACCCGCTGGCAGATCGCCGCGATTCCGATGGGCGGCTATGTGAAATTTCTGGGCGATTCCAATGCCGCATCGGGCAAGGACGGCGACGCGATCGAGGCGCTCAGCGCGGCCGAGCGGCGGCGCACCATGCATGGCGCCCCGCTCTGGGCGCGGGCGGCGACCGTTGCCGCCGGGCCGCTGTTCAATTTCGCCTCGGCCATCGTGATCTTTGCGGCCATGGCCTTCTGGAGCGGCGTTGCCACCGAAGAGCCGGTCATCAGCGATGTGCTGACCCTTCCCTATGACGGACAGACGCTGCGCGCCGGCGACCGGGTTGAAGAGATCAACGGCGTGGCTACGCCCGATCTATCCACCTTGGTCGAGGTGGCGCAGATGACCCCGCCTGCGGCCAGCGTCTCTTATCTGGTGGTGCGCGAGGGGCAGGAACTGGCCTTTGACGGCCCGCCCCCCTATCCGCCGGTGGCCGCCACCGTCTCCCCCCATACCGCGGCCTATGATGCCGGGATGCAGGGGGGCGATGTGATCCTGGCCGTGGATGGCGCCCCCATCTACACGTTCTTGCAGTTGCAAGAGATCGTGAAAGCCTCGGATGGGCGCTCTCTGGCGCTGACCATCTGGCGCGCGGGTGAGATCGTCGAGGTGACGCTGTCGCCCCGCCGTTCGGATCTGCCGCTGCCCGAGGGCGGATTTGAAACCCGCTGGCTGATCGGCCTGACCGGCGGCATCGGTTTTGCCCCGCAGACCCGTAGCCCGGGCGTGATCGAGGCGCTGGAGATCGGCTCACGCCAGACCTGGTATGTCGCCTCGACCTCGCTCTCGGGGATCTGGAACATGATCACCGGGGCGATTTCTTCGTGCAATCTGCGCAGCCCCATCGGCATCGCCGAAAGCTCGGGCGCGGCGGCCAGTCAGGGCCTCGATGCCTTCATCGCCTTTATCGGGCTGTTGTCGGTGGCCGTGGGGCTGATGAACCTCTTGCCGGTGCCGGTGCTGGATGTGATCTGGTGTTTCACGCCTATGAAGCCGTGGCCGGCAGCCGCCCCAGCGACAAGGCGCTGCGGATTCTGATGTCGGCGGGGCTGGCACTGATTCTGACGCTGATGCTGTTTGGGGTGTCGAACGACCTGTTCCGCTGCTGAGAAAGGGGCGGCGAGGCCGCCCCACCATCCCAAAGTCGGTAACGCTTCCGCCAAACCGCCCGACTCATGCCGCATTCGCGCCACATTCCGCGCCTAGGGTTGCGGCAGACGGAGGTGCATCATGCAACATGTGGTTCAAGGGTATCGCGGGCTATCTTTTCTGGTGGGGCTGAATGCCGACCGGTTGTTCGCCATCGGGACCATCGCCCTCAGCCTTTGCGCGGCGGGGTGGCTGAACACCCTGATGCACGCGCAGTAATCAGACCCCCATTTTCAGACCAAGGCCCGGCGATCTGCCCGGGCCTTTTCCATATCCGCGCCGGCTTTTGCCTGCGGCTTCGCGCCTATCTTTCAACGCTTTGACAAGCCAAGCTCTTCCCGGTAGTGAAGACACAAGACTTTGTTGAAGATGGGGCTTTGTCATGCAGGATGCAGCGGTCGTAGTGGTCAAATCCGGCCGGTCCCGCACCGCCCGTCGCCTGATGACGGCGCTTTTCCTTTCCACCGCAACGGCTTCGGGCGCGTTCTTCACCCAGGCCGCCGCGCAGCAATACAGCTTTTCCTCGGTCAAGATCGAAGGCAACAGCCTTGTCGATGGCCCGACCATCCTTGGGCTGGCAAGAATCAAGCGCGGTCAGGCGCTGACGACGGCGCAACTGAACGATGCCTATCAGAATCTGGTCCGCTCGGGCCTCTTTGAGACGGTCGAGATTACCCCCAGCGGCGGCACGCTGATCATCAAGGTCACTGAATATCCGATCGTCAATTTCATCAACTTTGAGGGCAACAAGCGCCTCAAGGATGAGGATCTGGCTGAGGTCATCGGCAGCAAGGTGCGCCGCGTCTATTCGCCCGCGCAGGCCGAGGCCGATGCCGCCACCATCGGCGAGTTTTACCGCGCCAAGGGCCGGATGAATGCCAGCGTGACCCCGCGCATCATCCGCCGGGCCGACAACCGCGTGGATCTGGTGTTCGAAATCGCCGAAGGCCGCGTGACCGAGATCGAGCGTCTGTCCTTCATCGGCAACCGCGCCTATTCTGACCGCCGGCTGCGGCAGGTGCTGGAAACCAAGCAGGCCGGGATTTTCCGCACCCTGATCCAGCGCGACACCTTTGTGGGCGAACGGCTGGAGGTGGACAAGCAACTGCTCCGCGACTTCTACCTGTCGCGCGGCTATATCGACTTTCAGGTGACCGATGCCTCGGCCGAGGTGTCGCGTGAACGCGATGCCGTCTTTGTCAGCTTTTCCATCAAGGAAGGCCGGCAGTTCCGCATCGGCAAGGTGACGACGGTTTCCGAGATCGCCGATCTGGACGAAGCCGAGTTTCAGGCCGTGCAGCGCATCCGGCAGGGCGTGGTCTATTCGCCGGCGGTGATTGAAAACAACATCGCCCGGATGGAAAACCTTGCCCTGCGCAAGGGGTTGAACTTTGTCCGCGTCGATCCGCGCATTACCCGCAATGACCGCGACGGCACGCTGGATATCGAATTCGCCATCGTCCGGGGCGAGCGGATCTTTGTCGAGCGTATCGACATCGAGGGCAACACCACCACGCTCGACCGGGTGGTGCGCCGTGAATTCCGCAGCGCCGAGGGCGACCCCTTTAACCCGCGCGAGATCCGGCAGGCCGCCGAACGCATCCGGGCGCTTGGTTTCTTCTCGAATGCCGAGGTGAACGCCCGGCAGGGTTCGGCCACCGATCAGGTCGTTGTCGATGTGAATGTCGAGGAAAAGCCGACCGGCTCTTTGTCCTTCGGCGCCTCTTATGGGGCCGATACCGGCGTGGGTCTTTCCATCGGCTTCTCTGAAACCAACTTCTTGGGCCGGGGGCAGGCGCTGTCTGTCAATATCTCGACCGGCACTGACAGCCAGAATTCGGCGATCTATTTCACCGAGCCGGCTTTCCTGGGCCGCGATCTCGCCCTGTCTTTCGGCCTGTTCTACAACACCACCGAACAGCAATTCGCCAAATATGACACCGGGCAGGCCGGCGCCACGGTCAGTCTGCAATTCCCGGTGGGCGAACTCAGCTCGCTGGCGGTGCGCTATGGGCTGGGGGCGAACAAACTGTCGAATTACACCGGCAGCGGTACGCCGGCGAAGTTCAATCCGACCCTTCAGGCCGAGGCGGCGCGCGATGTCGAGGTGACCTCTTCGGTCGGCTATACCTATCGCTACGATACCCGGATCGGCGGCCTGTCGCCCGACCGCGGGGTTCTGCTCAGCTTTGGTCAGGATATCGCCGGCCTTGGCGGCGATGCGAAATATCTGCGCACCGAATTGCTGGCACTGGCGGAACGCAAGGTGCTGAATGAGGATGTGACGGTACGGGCGATTTTTGAGGCTGGGGCAATCAACAGCTTTGGCGGCGACAAGACCCGGGTGAATGAGCGGTTCTTCGGCAATTCCAAGATCCGCGGCTTTGAGTTGAACGGGATCGGTCCGCGCGATCAGGTGACGGATGATGCGCTTGGCGGCAATTACTATGTGGCCGCCCGGTTCGAGGCCGATTTCCCGCTGGGCCTGCCCGAGGAATACGGGCTGACCGGCGGTCTGTTCCTTGATGTCGGCTCGGTCTGGGGGCTTCAGGGCACGACGCTTGATGCCAACGGCAGCGCCATCGACACCGGGTCAAAGCCGCGCGCGGCGGTGGGCTTTTCGGTGCTGTGGGATGGGCCGATCGGCCCGCTGCGCTTTAATTTCTCGAAGGCGATCAAGAAGGAAACCTTCGACAAGGAGCGGACCTTCGATTTGTCGATCTCGACCACGTTCTGAGGCGGCGGTGCGGGGCGCGGCATCAATCGCGGCGCTTTGCGCGGGCCTTTTGTTTGCGGCGCCCGCGCTTTGGGCGCAGAGCGACAGTGGCACGGGGGCGGTTCAGGCCCCCGGCAGCCCGGTGGTGACGCTGGACCGCGATCGTTTGTTTGAGGAAAGCCGCGCCGGGCAGGCCGCGCAGGCCCGGTTCGACCGCGAGAGTGCCGCGCTGATCGCCGAGAACCGCAAACTTGAGGCGGCGCTAGAGGCCGAGGAGCAGGAACTGACCGCCCGCCGCGCCCAGCTTGCGCCCGAGGAATTTCGCCTGCTGGCCGAAGCCTTCGACAAAAAGGTGGAAGAGTTGCGCGCGGCGCAGGATGGCAAGAGCCGCAGCCTGACCCGCAGCCGGGATGAGGATCAGCAAGCCTTTTTCGAGGCCGCCGTGCCGGTGCTGGGCCGGCTGATGGTCGATATTGGCGCGGTGGCGATCATCGACCGCTCGGCGATCATCCTGACCTTCGATCAGCTCGACATCACCGATCAGGCGATTGCCCGGCTGGATGCCGAGGGGCTGACACTGCCGGTCCTGCCGGCCGAGACCCCGGAGAGCCCGGCTGAAAATGCGCCGCAGGCCCCGTCGGCCGGCGCACCTTGACCGGGCGTTCTTGCCGCGCCGCGTCCGAGTTGCTAGCAAGGATCAACGGACCCGTGATGAAGGAAGCCCCATGCCCGCAGATGCCGCCCAGCCCGTGACCGAAGCCGATATCAGCCTGATCCAGCGGATCCTGCCGCATCGCTATCCGTTCCTGCTGGTCGACAAGGTGCGCGACATCGTGGCGAACGAAAGCTGCGTGGGCATCAAATGCGTGACCATGAACGAGCCGCAGTTCACCGGCCACTTCCCCGGCATGCCGGTGTTTCCGGGCGTGCTGATCATCGAGGCGATGGCCCAGACCTCGGGCATCCTTGTCGGCCTCTCTATGGATCTGGTCGACAAGAACGCCAAGGTGTTCTTCATGGGCGTGGATGGCGTCAAATTCCGCCGCAAGGTCGGCCCCGGCGATGTGCTGGAACTGCATGTCAAGGCGCTGCGCGGCGGTGGCCGCGTCTGGAAATTCGACGGTCGCGCCATGGTGAACGGCGAGCTTGCCTGCGAGGCGCAGTTCACCGCCATGTTTGACGTGCCAAAGGCCTGATCCATGCGTATCGACGCCACGGCGACCGTTCACCCCTCGGCCATCGTCGAAGAGGGGGCCGTCATCGGCCCCGCGTGCAGCATCGGCCCCTTTGCGGTCATTGGCCCCGAGGTGACCCTCTCCCGCGCCGTCACGGTGAAATCTCATGCCGTGGTCACGGGCTGGACCGAGATCGGCGAAGAAACCGTCATCTTCCCCTTCGCCACCGTGGGCGAGGTGCCGCAGGATCTGAAGTTCAAGGGCGAGCGCCCCCGCCTGATCGTCGGCGCCCGCTGCCGGATACGCGAGGGCGCCACGCTCAACACCGGCACCGAGGGCGGCGGCGGCGTGACCCGGGTGGGCGATGACTGCCTGATCATGACCGGCGCCCATGTCGGCCATGATGCGCAGATCGGTGATCGGGTGATCCTCGTTAATCAGGTCGCCATCGCCGGCCATTGCGTGCTGGGGGATGATGTGATCGTCGGCGGCCTGTCGGGGGTGCATCAATGGGTCCGCATCGGGCGCGGCGCGATCATCGGCGCCGTGACCATGGTGACGAATGACGTGATCCCCTACGGCCTTGTACAGGCCCCGCGTGGCGAGCTTGACGGGCTGAACCTTGTCGGGCTGAAGCGCCGCGGGGTGGAACGGGCCGAGATTACCGCGCTGCGTGCCGCCTATCAGATGCTGGCGCAGGGCGAGGGCAATTTCCTCGACCGCGCCCGCCGCCTGGCGGGGGAAACCGACAGTGCGCATGTCCGCGAGATCACCGATTTCATCCTCGCGGCCTCTGACCGCAGCTTTCTGACGCCGCGATGAGCCGGACCGCCATCATCGCCGGGGCAGGGGCGCTGCCTGCCGCTGTGGCCGCGGCGCTGGACAACCCGCTGATCTGCGCGCTCGACGGCTTTGCCCCCACGGGCCTGACCCCCGACATGACCTTTCGCGTCGAACGGCTGGTCCCGTTCTTCAACGCGCTGGAGGATGCAGGCGTCACCACCGTCACCTTTGCCGGGGCGGTGCAGCGCCCGCGCCTTGACCCGGCGCTGTTCGACCCCGCGACCGCGCAACTGGTGCCCCGCCTGTTCGCGGCGATGCAGGCGGGGGGCGGAACCCCCCCGCCGGGCGTCAACCGCCCCGTCGGAAGGGGGGGGGTTTGCATTCAAGGGCCCGGCCCCGCTGCCCCCC
>CALLZQ010000287.1 GCA_937858255.1 uncultured Tabrizicola sp. | reverse complement strand
CGGCGGCCCAAGCCGCCCAGCATCAGGATCGCCGCCGTCAGTTCCGCCGTCCGCTGCGCCCGCGGCTCCACCCTGGCCGGGGTTAGGAGCTCGGTGAACACATCCAGCTTGTCGCGCCCCACCGGATAGGTGATCAGCACCTCATCCCGGAAATCGGCGGCCTCGATGACCGCCTTTTGCGCCAGCGGGTGCTGGGACGAGGCCACGAAGGTCGGGTGGTAGTCGAACAGCGGGTTAAAGCTGATCCCCGGCAGGGGTTCCGGGTTTGAGGAAATCACCAGATCCACCTCTTCACGCTGCAAGGCGGGAAAGCTGTCAAAGGCAAGGCCTGCGCGAATATCGACATCCACCTCGGGCCAGGCGTGGCGAAACAGTTCCAGCACCGGAAACAGCCAGTCGAAACAGGCGTGGCACTGAATGGCGATATGCAGCCGCCCGGTCTTGCCATTGCGCAAGGCGCGGAACTCTTCCTCCATCATCTCGATTTCCGGCAGGATGCGTTCAGCGGCCTTCAGCATCCGGTGCCCTGCCGCCGACAGGCGCATCGGCTTGGACCGCCGCACAAACAGCTCCATCCCGGCCTGATCCTCCAGCCCCGCCACCTGATGCGACAGCGCCGATTGGGTCATGTTCAGCATCTCGGCGGCGCGGGCAAGGCCCCCGGCCTGATGAATGGCACGGATCGTGCGCAGGTGGCGAAGCTCGATATACATGAAGTGAACCACATGATGATGGTGAAGATTATGAATTGGTCTCACAAAGCCGAATCTGCGACAAGGGGGCATCGAAGGAGATAATCATGACCGCACCCCGCATCAGCTTTGAGTTCTTTCCGCCCCAGACGCTGGACGCCTCGTTCCGCCTCTGGGAAACGGTGCAGGCTCTGGCGCCGATGCGGCCCGAGTTCGTGTCGGTCACCTATGGCGCCGGCGGTACCACCCGCAAGCTGACCCATGATGCCGTGGGCACCATCCATCGCAACTACGGCCTGAATGTTGCCGCGCATCTGACCTGTGTTGACGCGACCCGCGCCGAAACGCTGGAGATCGCCGAGGCCTATGCTCAGGCAGGTGTGACCGAGATCGTCGCCCTGCGGGGTGATGCGCCCAAGGGGGCCGAGCGTTTCACCGCCCACCCCGATGGTTTCGCCTCTTCGGTTGAGCTGATCGAGGCGCTGGCCAATACCGGCAAGTTCAAGATCCGCGTCGGCGCCTATCCCGAGCCGCATCCCGATGCCGCCGATACCTTGGCCGATGTGCGGTGGCTGAAGCGCAAGATCGATGCGGGTGCGACCAGTGCCATCACCCAGTTCTTTTTTGATGCCGAGACTTTCTTCCGCTTCCGCGATCTCTGCGCCAAAGAGGGCATCACCGCCCCGATCATCCCCGGCATCCTGCCCATCACCAGCTGGGAAGGTGCCAAGAAATTCGCCGGCCGTTGCGGCACGCAGGTGCCCGCGCGTTTGGATGAGGCCTTCCAGACCGCGATCCGTGACGGGCGTGAGGAACTCTACGCGCTCGCCCATTGCACCCAGCTTTGCGACAAGCTGCTGGAGGGCGGGGTCGAGGATCTGCACTTCTACACCCTGAACCGCCCGCATCTGACCCGTGAAGTGGTGCGCGCCCTTGGTATCCAGCCTGAGGTGGTTCTGGAAAAAGTTGCCTGAGATCAGGCTTATCGCGTCTCCCTGGGGTCCCGTTGCCGTCTGGCCGGGGCCTCTTTTTTATGCGTCCCTGCGCCGGGTCAACGCGATCAGCGCAATCAGACCGAGGCCGCCCCAGACCAGCATGTAGGACAGCGGCAGCGAGACCTCTTTGTACCCCCGCTCGCCGGGTTGGGCGGTCATCACATGGGCAAAGCCGGCAGCCACCACCCCGATGCCATAGGCAAGCGTCATGGCATGGACCGTTCCCGCCCGCGGCCTTCCGCTCGGCGCCTGCGCACCTCCCCCCGCCACGGACAGGAACATCGAGGCGACCAGCCGCGTCGTCAGCGCATCCCCGCGCCCCGGCCAGATCGCCGGCACCGGCCCGGCGGGCCACAAAAACAGCAGCAGCGCCCAGCCCCCCGCCACGCCGGCGATCAGCATCAGCGGCAGCGCCGCAGCCCGGTCTGGGGGCAGCGGGGCCTCTGCCGGCAGGCGCCACAGTGCCCATGTCGCGCCGATCAGCAGCGCCACCACAATCGCAAAGAACGCCCCCGTCACCGGCCGCCCAAAATCGAACCGGTCCAGATGCAGGGCCAGAATGGCAAGGGTCAGCGGCGCGAGGTAGACCCACAGTATCGCCGCCCCCAGCCGCAGATGCGCCGCAAAAGGCCGCCGCAGGATCAGCAGACAGGCCAGCGCAAAGGACCAGCCCGCCGCCGCCAGCATCCGCGCGCCCAAGCCCGGCAGCGGCCATGAAAAGGCGCCCGGGTAATTCGCCCACCACGCCAATGCGCCCCAAAAGCCGCCCGCCCCGGGCGCCGACACGATCAGCGCCACCCGCCGCTCGGTCAGCGATGCCCCGTGCCCCGGCCCGCGCCGCCATAGCGCATAGCCCCCCAGCAGCGTGCCGATCAGCAGCGCCATGCCCAAAAGCTGCCAGCCAAACTCGCCCATATCCGGCCCCCGCCTCTCTGCCCGGCTCAGCCTAAGGCCCCCCGGCGCCCCCGGGCAAGGACCTGCGCGAATTCCCGGGTTTCCAGCCGCGCGCAGGGGCACTATCGTGGCGTCAAATCTACCCGGACGGCGCGACATGACAAAACCCATCTTCCTCTTGAATGGCCCGAACCTGAACCTTCTGGGCAAGCGCCAACCCGAGATCTACGGCCGCGAAACGCTCGCCGATGTCGAGGCCGCCGCCGCCGCGCTGGCCGTCGATCTGGGACTGACCCTGCGCTGCCACCAGTCGAACTGGCAGGGTCAGCTGATCGACTGGATCCATCAGGCGCGGGACGAGGGGGCGGGGATCATCATCAACCCCGGCGCCTTTACCCATACCTCGGTCGCGATCCTCGATGCGCTGAACGCCTTTGAAGGCCCGGTACTGGAGGTGCATATCTCGAACGTCCATAAACGTGAGAGCTTTCGCCACCATTCCTATGTTAGCCTGCGCGCCGATGGGGTGATTGCCGGTTTCGGCACCGAGGGATACCTTCTGGCGCTGCGCCGGATGGCCAGCCTGCTGGCCCCCTGAATGCGCCCGATGGCCGGGGCCAGCGTCAGATCTGAGGGCTTTCGCTGGCACCCAAATGCGCGGCTCTTTGGCCCGGATGGCGCCGAGGTGCGGCCCGGCGGCACCTTCGCCCCCTTGCCAGACCCGGTGCCGGGGCGGCTCGCGCTGCAATCGGTGCTGGCGGGGGCAGAGGGCGCGCCCTTTCGCCTTGGCGGGACCGGCGCGCTGGAGGCGGGCCTTGGCGCTTTTGAAACCCTGACCGGCGGCTCGCTGGGCCAGCCGCGCCGGGTGCGGCGGCAGCAGGCCAGTTGGCGCGCCAGCATGGCGGTCAATGCGCGGCTCTTCGGCATCGGTCCCGGCCTGCGGCTGGCGGTGCCGGGGCAACTGGTGCATTCGCTGGCGCTTTACGGCGCGCTCGAGGGCCTGTGTCTGGGCGCCGAGGTGCATTTGCTGGAGGGGCTGCGTCCTGACCGGCAAGCGGCGGCGCTCAGGGCGCGGCAGATCGCGCTGCTCTATGCGACACCGGCGCAATTGCAGGCGATGCTGGCGGGCGTGCCATCGTGGCCGGCGCTGCGGACCGTGCTGATCGGCGGGGCGAAACTCGAGGCGCCCCTGCGCGCGTCCCTCATGCGCGCCGCGCCTCAGGTCGAGATCCGCGAGTTTTACGGCGCCGCCGAGACGAGCTTTGTTACCCTCTCTGCCCCGGGCGATGATCCTGCCTCAGTCGGTCAGGCCTATCCGGGCGTGAATATCCGCGTGGATGCGGGCGGAGAGGTCTGGGTGCAAAGCCCCTATCTCTTTGACGGATATGCCGGACCGGACCCGGGCGGCGCCCGCTGGCAGGATGGCTGGCTGAGCGTCGGGGAATATGGCCAGATGTCCCCGGGCGGGCTGATCCTGCGCGGGCGGGCGGGGCGGATGGTGACAATCGCCGGGCAGAATGTGTTTCCCGAAGAGATCGAGGGGTTTCTTGCCCTTCAGCCCGGTGTCCATCGTGCGGCGGTTCTGGCGCTGCCCGATCCGGCGCGCGGCCATGTGCTGATCGCGCATGTGATGGGAGATGATGTGCAAGAAGCAGCGCTGATGCAGGCGCTGCGCGCGCGCCTTGGCCCGATGCGGGCGCCGCGCCGCCTAATCTGGCGGGCGGGTTGGCCCGAGCCTGCCCCGGGCCAGGCCCGCCCTTCCCCCCCGCCTGCCC
>CALLZQ010000286.1 GCA_937858255.1 uncultured Tabrizicola sp. | reverse complement strand
TTTCAGACCGCCGACGGGCCGGTTCAGGCGCTGAAGGATGTCAACCTGACCATCGCCAAGGGTGAGTTCTTCACCCTGCTCGGCCCCTCGGGCTGTGGCAAGACCACCTTTCTGCGCTGTATCGCGGCGCTGGAACATCCGACGGGCGGCACCCTGCGGGTGAACGGCATGACGCCCGATGAGGCGCGGCAGAAACGGGCCTATGGCTATGTATTTCAGGCGGCGGGCCTGTACCCTTGGCGCACGATTGCCGGAAATATCAAGTTACCGCTGGAGATCATGGGGTTTTCAAGGGCCGATCAGGAGGCGCGGGTCGAGCGGGTGCTCGACCTCGTGGAACTGTCGGGCTTTGGCAAGAAATTCCCCTGGCAGCTTTCGGGGGGGATGCAGCAACGGGCCAGCATCGCCAGGGCGCTGGCTTTTGACGCCGATATCCTGTTGATGGATGAACCCTTTGGCGCGCTGGATGAAATTGTCCGCGACCGCCTGAACGAAGAGGTGCTGAAACTCTGGGCGCGGACGGGCAAGACCATTGGCTTTGTCACCCATTCGATCCCCGAGGCGGTCTATCTGTCCACCAAGATCGTGGTGATGAGCCCTCGCCCCGGCCGGATCAGTGATGTGATTGAAAGCCCCCTGCCGCGCGAGCGCCCCCTCGACATCCGCGACAGCCGCGAGTTCATCGAGATTGCCCATCGCGTGCGTGAGGGCCTGCGGGCGGGGCATGTCGATGACTGACCTCTGCCGCGAAAGGGCCGACAGATGAGTAACAGCTTTCTGTGGCTGGGTGCATCGACCGCCGTCTTCATGGCAGCCAATGCGGTGCTGAAGCTCTATGCCACCGGTGGCGGCATCGGGCGGTTGATCGGCGCGCTCGCCCTCTTTTGCCTTGGCAACTGGCTCATGGCGCAAGTGATGCGTGGCGAGGGGCTGGGGGTGGCCATTGCCCTCTCGGTCGTCTTTCAGATGGTGGCGATCACGCTGATGGCGGTGACGGTCTTTGGCGAGAGGCTGGCCGGGTCGCAATGGCTGGGCTTGGTCATGGCAGTGGTCGCGGTGGGGTTGATCGCCACGGCACAGGGGGGTGGGAAATGACTGGGCCGGCCTTGGCCACTCTCATGGCAGCCCTGTCACTGATGCCCTGCCTTGCGGGGGCAGAGACCTTGATCGAGGCCTATGGCCTTGGCCCGGCCAAGGCCGTCCCCGAGGAATGGACCAAGATCAATCAGGAATTGTCGATCCGCGCCCGGATCGTCGATGCCGCAAGCGGTGAGACCCGGGGTGCAGTCCGGGCAGGAGACAAGCTGGCCCTTGCGCTGGACTTTTATGTGCAGCCCGGGGCCAAGGATCGAAAGATCTCGCTGACTTGCGGACATTTTTTCTACAATGCCGAGGGCGAGGCAAAGGGTAAGGAAGCCAAGGACATCCCTTGCTATTCCGGCCGCCTGTCCGATGGGGCCGAACGGTTCCAGCCGCTGAGCTATCGCTATGAGTTCACGCTCGGTCCCTCGGCGGTCAAGGGGACATGGGCGCTGATCGCACGGGTCGAGGATCAGGTGATCAAGGACGGTATCGCCCTAGCCCCGACTTTTACGGTCAAGGAGGCGCCATGATCCTGTCCGCAAGGGGAGATTTCACATGATACGACGCGCCCTGCCCGTCTTGACCGTCCTCGCCGTGCTGATCGCGCTTTGGTATGCCGCAAGCGTCTGGATGAATGCCACCTGGGAGTTCGATCAGGCCGAGCGCGCCAATACCACTGTGACCTGGGCCGAGGTCATTCCCCGCACCCAGATGCAGGATCGCCCGCTGTTGCCGCCGCCGCATCAGGTGGGGGCGGAATTGTGGAAGGGGATCGCCGGGCAAAAGGTCACGTCCAAGCGCAGCCTTGTCTATCACGGGCTGATCACCTTTCGCGGCACCATGCTGGGCTTTGCGCTTGGCATCGTGATGGGCACGGCATTGGCCGTGTCGATTGTGCGCTTCCGCGTGATGGATCTCTCGGTGATGCCTTGGGCCATCATCAGCCAGACCATTCCCATCGTTGCGCTGGCCCCGATGATCCTGACCGTCTCGAACCAGCTTGGCATCGAGAACCGCGAGGTGCCCAAGGCAATCATCTCGGCCTATCTTTCGTTCTTTCCGGTGCTGGTCTCGATGGTCAAGGGCTTGCGCAGCCCCGACCAGATGCAGCTTGACCTGCTGCGCACCTATGGGGCGAGCGAGGCGCAGACCTTCTGGAAGCTGCGGCTGCCGGCCTCGCTGCCCTATTTCTTTGCCTCGCTCAAGGTGGCGGTGGCGGCGGCGTTGATCGGCACCATTGTCGGCGAATTGCCCACCGGCGCGATTGAGGGCTTGGGCGCAAGGATGCTGATCGGCAGCCAGTTCGGCGAGCCGCTGATCATGTGGGCTGCCCTGTTTGCCGCCGCCCTGCTGGCGGGGGGCCTGATCCTGAGCGTCGGGCTGATCGAACGCTTTGCCAATGCGCGGATGGGGGGGCGGCCATGACGGGGTTTCTGGCGGCGATGGGCTTTTGGCTGGGGGCTTGGTGGATCAATGCCCGCCTCGCCTCGGGCCCCGCGCGGCATTCCCGGCTGGCCCGCGCGA
>CALLZQ010000285.1 GCA_937858255.1 uncultured Tabrizicola sp. | reverse complement strand
GGGCCCCCAGGGGGTGACCCCCGACCCGGGGGCGGCGCGCCGCCAGCGGGACCTGGCCCGCGCCCGTGGGGAAAGCGCGGATGGGCCCCGCCTGCTCGAGATGGATATGGCCACGCTCGAGACCGATCCCGACCGCGCGCGGCTGGCGCTGATCCTTGCCGCGGCGCAGAGCCATGCCGGCGAGATCGGCCAGGCGCGCGAGATGGCGGCTCTGGCGCTGCACTGGGGGGCAGGGCGCGAACTGGCGGCACGGGTGCTGCTGTCCGCGGCGCAGAACAGCCTTGGCCGGGTGGCCGCCGCGCTGCACGAGGACCCTCTGCCGCATTTCGAGGTGGCGATCCGGCTGGTCCAGCCCCATTCCGACGCCCCGCTTCTGGCACGTCACCGCAGAATCCGCGAACTGGCGGGCCTCGGCCTCTTGCCCGAGGCGGCGGGCATGCTGCAACAGGAACTGGGGATCTTGCAGGCCGAGGGGCCGGTGGGCGATCCGGCGCGGCTGGACCGTATCGAGGCGCAGATGGCCGAAGTGCTGGCGCTGACCGCGCGCCAGCCCGGCACCGAGGCGCGCAAGAAGCCGCGGGTGCGCACCGTGGTCGTCGCCGGCGTCCATCGCTCGGGCAGTACCTGGGTCTATAATGCGGCCCGGCTGCTCTTGGGGCAAAGCGGGCAAAGGGTCTATGCCTGCTGGCAGGCCGATTACCAGCCGCAGGACCATACCGAGGCCGATGTGCATCTGGTCAAGGTGCATGACCCGGACGAACTGCGCTTCCCCTACGATCTGATCCTGACCACAAATCGCGACATCATCGAGCGGCTGGCCTCGCTCATCCGCATGGGATGGCTGAAGCAAGAACCCGCAGATGTCAGGTCCATTAAGGTGTTGCAAGAAAAACTCTATGCCTTCTGGAGCCGGCGCAGCGACCTCGAGATCGGTTTCGAGAAGATCAGAAACCAGCCCGAACGGGCGCTGCAAGAGATCGCGGCACTGCTCGACATTCCCTGCACGGTCAAACTTGCTGAAACGCTTGTCGCACAGCTTGAGGCGCTTGAGCAACCCAAGGCGGGCGCACCGCATGACCCGCTGACCCAGTTGCATCCCGGGCACCGCTCGGACGGGACCGAGACGCAGCGGCTGGCCGAATGGATCCGCGGCGTGCTGTGACGCAGGCCGCGGGGCAGGGCGGTTACAGCAGGAAATCCCCCGCCGCGACTGCCGGGGCGCCGGTCAGTTCGATCACCCAATCGGCCACGGCGTCGCCGTTCTGATCGCCGATCAAGAGCCCGCCTGCGGCGAAATAGAAGAAGGATTTCGCCCCCCCGCCGGCCAGCCCTGCCGTGCCGTTAAAGCTGGTCCCCAGTGCCGTCAGGTCGATATGATCCACCCCGCTGGTGAAATCGGTGATCACATCGCGGCCCGCGCCGATGCCGATGGCCGCGGCAGAGGCAAAGACGAAGACATCGGCCCCCGGCCCGCCAGTCACCACGTCGCGGCCAGTGCCGGCATGGATCGTATCATCGCCAAGGCCACCATAGATGCGGTTGGTCCCGGCCCCGGCAAAGATCTGGTCATCGCCCTCGCCGCCGCCGATGAAGTCATTGCCCAGACCCGCATAGATCGTGTCGTTGCCAAAGGCGCCCAGCACCGTATCGTTGCCCGCCCCCCCCGCCGCGAAATCGCCGCCCGCGCTGGTCTGGATCCGGTCATTGCCGCCATTGCCCAAAAGGACATTGCGCCCGGCACTGCCATAGATCGTATCCGACCCCGATCCGCCATGGACCGTATCATTGCCCAGACCCGCATAGATGACATTGGCCCCGGCGCTGCCATAGATCACGTCATTGCCGGCGCCGCCGCCCACATTGTCATCCCCCAGCCCGGCATAGATCGTGTCATTGCCATCATCGCCGCGGATCGTGTCACTCCCGGCGCCGCCGCCGATGAAATCGTCATCATGCCCGCCCGAGATCAGGTCATTGCCATCAAGGCCCAGAATGGTGTCATTGCCGCCCAGGCCCGAGATCGTATCCGGCCCGGCACCGCCGGTCAGCGAATCCGCCGTCTCGGTCGGCTGCCCGTTCAAAAGGGCCTGCATCTCGGCAAAGGTCAGGGTGCGGTCGGTGAACTGGAACAGTTCGACGTCGCGGTAAAGATCGGTGCCATCCAGCGTGACCTCCAGCCCGTTGGCGGTCTGGCGGATCTGCGCCTCGGTGCTGGCCCGGGTAAAGACCGCCGTATCCTCGCCGCCGCCGCCCTCAATGGTATCATTGCCCGCCGCGCCAAAGAAGATATCGGCCCCCTCGCCCCCGGGCAGCAGATCGTCACCGATATTGCCCACCACCGTATCGTCGCCAAGGGCAAAGGCCGCAGCGATGGCGGCGATCAGTTGTCCCTGCCCCCCCGCGACATCAATCGACAGGCCCGTGACCTGCGCCAGCAACAGCCCGTCCCAGGGCAGGTTGTCGCGCGTCAGGATCTGGTTGTTCGGATCGTCGAAGACCAGCAGATCCTCATAACGGTCATAGATGGCAATGCCGGTGATCGTGCCGGTAAAGGGCAAGGGCGCCGCCGCCGTGAAATCCCCCGCAATCGACAGGGTCGGCCCGATCAGGCGGATCAGATGCCCGGCATGCGGCCCGGTGGTCGGCACGATCAACTGGGCATCCTGCGTGGGCCGGGTCACGAAACCGTTCAGGATCGGGTCGAACACCACCAGCGGCGAGATGCCGACATTCCAGCCAGGCTGGATCCAGTTCAGCCAGGTTGCCCCCGCAGGCAGGGCAGAGGTATAAAGCGCAACGGCCATGGTCTTGGTCTCCCAATATCTTTGTCGCAAAATCACAGCCCCGAAGGGCACCCGGAAAACGGGCGGCAATGGTTGCAAAGACCTCTGGCCCTGTCCAGTCTTTTGCGCCGCGCGGCCTCAGGCGGCGGGGTCGCCCGGATCGGGCAGGTCACGCAGGCTTTCCAGCCCGAAGGCGGCCAGAAACCCGGGCGTGGTGACAAAGGTCTGCGGCGCCCCCCGGCGCGGGGCGCGCGGCCCCGGGGCGATCAGGTCGCGCGCCGCCAGCCGCCCGGTCAGGTCGCGGCTGATCTCACGCCCGAAGATGTCTTTCAGCCCGTCGCGGGTGATCGGCTGATGCCAGGCGATGGCGATCAGCACCGCGGCCTCAAGCGCCGACAGATCGAGCGGCGCCTGCCCCGGATCTGCCGCCGCGCGGACCGCCGCCGCATAGGCCGGGCGGGTGCGCAAGAGAAAGCCCCCGCCGGTGCGCCAGATCTCATAGGGCCGCTCGGCCAGTTCCGCCGCCAGATCGGCGAGCAGCGGCTCAAGCGCCACCCCCTGCCCCACGACCCGCGCCAGCGCCTCGGGCGGCACTGGCGCCGCGCTGGCAAACAGCACCGCCTCTACCCGCCGCAACCATTCGCGCCAGCGCAGCCCCGCCGGCAAATCGGCCAGTTCGCGGTCCAGATCCGTCTCTGTGCCAGCCTTTTTCATGGTCAGAGACCATAGAGGCGAAAGCTCTCTCGCCCCGTCAGTTCCTGCACCCCCCCCAGCGCGACCAGCCGGTCGCACAGCCGCCGCGCCGCCCGGTCCGACATGAAGTCAAACGCTGCCGGGGTCACGGCGTCACGGGCCAGCAAGATCTCGACCGCCCGCCCCGCCGCCTTGGCGCGCAATTGTGGTGCCACTTCGCGCAAGCGCCGGGCCCGCCGTGTGAGGTCGAGCGTCATCTGCGCCGCCCGGGGGGCAAACTCCGCCAGCCCGCGATGACAGGCCAGACGCAGCGCCGCCCCCTGCAACCGCAGATCGCGCGACCCCAGCGCCCCGGCCATCAGCGGCACGAGATGCGGCCAATCCAGCGCCCGCGCCAGAGCCGCATCGCCACGGAGCAGCGCCACCGTCTCGGCCCGCGGATTTTCCGCCAGTACCGCCTCGATCATGGCGGCAGCCCGGGCCACCGGCCCCGCCGCCCCCGCAATCGGCGCGGGCAACGCCTCTGCCCCCTCGCCCAGGGCATGACGCACCGCCCCCGCGGCCGGCGCCGCCACCGCCCGGCGCCAGATTTGCAGGATCTCGCCCCCCGGGCCGGGCTGCTCGCCGGGGCGGGTCAGATGCACCGCGTCGCGCAGATCGGCCGCCCGCTCTCGCCGGCCGGTCAGCCGGGCACAGGCCTCGGCCGCCGACAGCGCCAGACGCTCTCGCCAGAGCGGATGCGGCAGATCCGGCATGGCAAGGGCCAGCGTCAGATGCGCCAGCGCCGCCCCCGAGAAAAAGGCCGCCTCTTCCATATCCTGCGCCCCCGCCGCCCGCAGCCAGCGCGGGGGGGGCAGCGGCAAGGCAACAACAGGCCCCGCCGCCGCGCCCGGCGTTTTGGCACGCCGGCGACGGGGCAGGGAAGGGGGCCGGACAGCATCGGATTCCATGGGTCGAGCCTAGATCATCACGGCGCTTGTTGCCAGAAATTTCCGCCTAACCGCCGCTGCCTGACCGATCAAGACACGTCCGGTAATCTTGCATTACCGGACCAACAGATCGCTCAGCCCAAAGCGCGGCGCAGATGCGCGAGGCCCTTGTCCAGAAACGCCTCGGCCAGCGCCGGATCCTCGGCCTCGACATAGAGCCGGAACTCGGGCGCATTGCCCGAGGGGCGCATATGCAGCACCCGGCCCGAGGCAAGGGTCAGCCGCAGCCCGTCGGTGCGGTCGGTGCCGGCCAGTTCCTCGTCAAACACCGCCAGAAAGGCCGGGATCGCCGCCGGATCGGCCTCAAATCCCGCCAGCAGATCGCGCGACCGTTCCGTGGGGATATGCTCCAGCCGGTCGGCAGCGGTAAAGCGCGGCGGCTCGGCCGCCACCAGCGCCGCCAGCCCGCCGGCAGCCCGGGCCCGCGACAGGGGCGCGATCAGCGGCAAGAGACTGTCACGGGTCCAGAGTGGCGCCAGCGCCCCCTCCGGCCCCAGCGCCTCATAGCCCAAGAGAAAGCCGCCATTGGCCTCATAGCCCACCGTGCGGCCCGGCGCCGCCTCCATCCCGGCGATGACAAAGGGCGAGCCGATGCGGGTGCGGATCACCTGCGCGAAACGGCCCGCGGCCTCGACCCCGGTGTTCGAACTGACCGGCGTGACGATGATCTCGGCCCCCAGCACGGCAGCGGTGATCTGACCCAGTACATCGCCCGGCACCACGCGGCCCATGGCATCGGCCAACAGCGGGCGGTCGCCATCGCCATCGGTCGACAGGATCGCATCCAGCCGATGCGCCATGGCCCAGTCTGCCAGCTGGCGCCGAGTCTCGGGCGGCACTGCCTCGGTATCGACGGGGATGAAGACATCGCTGCGCGCCAGTTCGATCACCTCGGCGCCCATCGCCCCCAGCGCCGCGGCAATCAGATCGCGGCTGACCGCGCTATGCGACCAGACCCCCAGCCGCAGCCCCGCCAGCGCCTCGGCGCCAAAGGCCCGCACATAGCGCGCAACCCAGGCCGGGCCGGCGCTGTCATCCTGCGCCACGGTCGGGCCGGGCGCCACCACCGGCGCCCCCTGCCCCAGCCCGGCAAGGATCGCCGCCTCATCCGCCTTGGTGATCTCGCCGCGCGGCGTATAGAATTTCAGCCCGTTGCGATCAGCCGGGATATGGCTGCCCGTCACCATGACCGAGGCTGCCCCCGCCTCCATCGCCGCAAGCGCCAGCGCCGGGGTCGGCACTGCCCCGCAATCGACCGCCGCCAGCCCCAGACTGCGCGCCGTCTCCAGCACCACCCCGGCCAGATCGGGCGACGAGGGGCGCAGATCGCGCCCGACCCAAAGCCCCGTCCCCATCGGGCAGGCCGCCGCAAAGGCGCGGACATGATCTGCCACCAGGGCAGGGGTAAGTTCCGTGACAAGGCCGCGCAGACCGCTGGTGCCGAATTTGGGGGGCATGAAGGGATCTCCTGAAAATATCTCTCCTTGCCATAGCATCCCCGCCGCCCCGGCAAAAGCCTGCTGCATCGGCAGGTCAGGCCGGACAAATGCTTTGGCTACAAAATCTTGCGGGTGAAACAGTTTTCTATCGCTAAATTGCGTTTTATACGCCATCTTGCGTCAAAAGACCACGTGACCGCGAATAAAGGCCCCCAGATGCTCATCCCTCCCACTCCGCAACCCGGCGGTTCGGTCGCCGATGTGATCGGCGCCAATGCGAGCCGCCTCTCGGATGCGCTGAACGCCCATATGCGCAACAGCTTTCACCCCGAGACGCGCAAGCTGCTGCGCAAGTTCCACCCGGCCGAAGTGTCGGAACTGACCGGCATCAGCCTGTCGAACCTGCGGATGCGTCACCAGGATGGCGATTTTCCCGAGGTCGAGACCGACAGCCGGGGTCGGCGCCTCTACAGCGCCGAAGAGATCGACCGCATTCGTCAGGTGATGGCGCGCACCGGGCGCAATGGTGAGGCCTATCTGCCGGGCCGGCGGGCGGGCGATCCCTTGCAGGTGATCTCGGTGGTCAATTTCAAGGGCGGATCCTGCAAGACCACCACCGCCATCCATCTGGCACAGCGCTATGCCCTGCGCGGCTATCGGGTGCTGGCGATCGACCTTGATCCGCAGGCCAGCCTGACCACGATGTTCGGCTATCGGCCGGAACTGGAATTTGCCGAGGCCGGCACGATCTATGACGCGCTGCGCTATGAGGATCCGCTGCCGCTGAGTCAGGTGATCCGCAAGACCTATTTCCACAATCTCGATCTGGCGCCGGCGGGGCTGTTGCTCTCGGAATATGAGACCGAGACAGCCTATGCGCTGCAACACCGGATCGACCCACCCTTTACCCAGCGCCTTGCCATCGCGCTGGAAGAGGTGGAAAGCCAGTACGATCTGGTGCTGATCGACTGCCCGCCGCAACTGGGCTTTACCACCATGTCGGCGCTCTTGGCTTCGACCGGGCTGCTGATCACCGTGGTGCCCAGCATGCTCGACGTCGCCTCAATGGCGCAGTTTCTGGAAATGGCGGGCGAGACGGTGCGCACGCTGGAGGAATCCGCCGGACCGGCGGATTGGAAATTCCTCAAATTCCTGATCACCCGCTATGAGCCGACCGATGTGCCGCAATCGCAGATGGCGGGGTTTCTGCGCTCGATCCTGCTCGATCAGGTGCTGACGACGCCGATGCTGAAATCGACCGCCGTCTCGGATGCCGGGATGACCCAGCAAACCATCTATGAGCTGGATCAGAGTCAGGTCTTGCGCAAGACGCTGGACCGGATTTTGGAAAGTGTGAATGGCGTGGCCGATGAATTCGAACAGGTAATTCAGGCCGCCTGGGGACGGAGGAACGACTGATGGCACGGCGCAATCTGTTTCAGCCCCCGCCCCCGCCGCCCGAGGGGCCTGCCCCCTCGCTCACAGGCGGGAATAGTGACGAAAACGGCTCTAACATGGCCAAATCGCGCTTTCCCGAAACCGGCGCCATGTCGGGGATGAAGGCAACGCTGCGCGACCTGTCGTCGAATGCGGTGCGCGAGATCGACCCCGATCTGATCGAGGAAGACGGGCCGCGCGACCGGCTGGGCATTTCCGATGCCGATGTGGCCGATCTGGCAGAAAGCCTGCGCCAGCATGGTCAGCAGGTGCCGATCATGGTGCGCCCGCTGCCCGGCCATCCGGGGCGCTATCGCATCGTCTATGGCCGGCGGCGGCTGCGGGCGCTGCGGCTGGCGGGGATGCCGGCGCGGGCCTTGGTGCGCACCCTCAGCGATGAACAGGCGGTGCTGGCGCAGGGGCAGGAAAACAGCCAGCGCCTCGACCCCAGCTTTGTTGAAAAGGCGCTGTTTGCCACGGAACTGGCCGATGCCGGCTATAGCGCCGAGGTGATTACCGAGGCGCTGGCCACCGACCGGCCGATGCTGTCGCGGATGACCAAGGTGGCCCGCGCGGTGCCCGCCGGGGTGATCCATCACATCGGCCCGGCCCATGGGATCGGTCGTCGCCGCTGGGAGGAACTGGCCGATCTGGCCCTGCTGCCAGAGCTGGATCTGGCCATGTTAGTCTCTGATTTGCCCCCCGGCGATCAGGCTTCGGATGCGCGCTTCATGCAGGTTTTGGCGGCGGCACAGGCGGCGCGGCGCAAGGCCACCGCCCCGGCAACCGAAGAGGCCCCCGCCCCCCCTGCCCTGCGCCCGATCTGCCTGCCGGATGGCACGGTGATTGCCGAATTGCGCGATGCGCCACGCTCGCTGACCCTGCGCTTTGGCGCCGATCCCGGCTTTGCCGATTGGCTGCGGGCCGAGGCCGAGGCCGAGATCCTGCGGCTCTATTCCCGCTGGTCAGAGACGAAATCGGGCCAGTAACGCCCCGGATTGTCCGCGGACAATCACTGGCCGAAACCGGGATTTGTCCGCGGACAAATCCCGGCACTCAGGTCTCGCGGAAAGCGTAGATGAAGTAATCGGCAAAAGGCTTGATCAGATAGGCCAGCGGCGTGCGTGGCGTGGTCTGGATGAAGGCATCGACCGGCATCCCGGGCAACAGCGGATGGCCCAGCCGTTCCGCCTCTTCCGGCCCCAGCGCGATCTCGGCCCGGTAATAGGTCTGACCGGTGCTGTCGCTCAGCGCATCGGCCGAGATCAGCGCCACCTGTCCGTTGAGTTCGGGCGTGGTGCGGCTGGAAAAGGCCGGGAACACCAGCTTGGCCGGCTGACCCACCTGCACCTCATCGACATGGATGGGCGAGACCTGCACGGTGATGATCAGCGGGCGATCCTGCGGGATGATATAGGCCACCGGATCGGCGGGGCGGATCACCGCGCGCGGCGTGGTGACTTGCAGGCCCAGCACCGTGCCCGAGGCGGGGGCGCGGATGTCCAGCCGGGCCACCTGTTCGGCCAAGGCCCGCTGCCGCTGGATCAGTTGCAATTCGCTCGACCCGATGTCGCGCAGCGCCTCGCTGGCCTGTTCGCGCCGCTGCGCGCTCAGCCCCAGCATTTGCAGGTCAATCTCGGTCACCCGGCCCTCGGCCTGGGCGCGGGAAGAGGTCAGTTCCCCCACCTGCCCTTCCAGCCGCGCCGCCTCGCGCTCCAGCGCCAGCACCCGCGGCGCCTGCGCCAGCCCCTTGTCCAGCAGCGCCCGCTGATCGGCCAGTTCCTTGGCGATCAGCTCAAGCTGGGTGGTCAGCGCCGCCGACTGGGCGTCGATGCCTTCGATCTGCGACAGGGTCTGCGCCTTGCGCCGCTCAAGCTGTTCGAGCGTGCGCGCCAAAGTCTCGGCCCGGGCGGTGAAAAGCCGCTTTTGCCCCTCGACCTGTTCGGCCACCTGCGGATCGGCAGCGGCCCGGTTCAGCAGATCTTCGGGCAGGTCGAGCGTATCGCGCCCATCCTGTTCCGCCTCCAGCCGGGCGCGGCGTGCCTGCACCTCGGAGAGTTGCCCCTCGACAATGGCGAGTTCGGATTTCACCAGCGTCCCGTCGAGGCGGATCATCACCTGCCCCAGCGCCACGCTGTCGCCCTCGGCCACGAGAATCTCGGCCACCACCCCGCCATCGGGATGTTGCAGGACCTGACGGTTCAGCTCGACCTCGACCCGCCCCGGGGCCACGACCGCACCCGAGATGGTGGTCAGGACCGACCAGGCGCCAAGGCCCCCGACCAGAAGCGCCAGGGTAATCCAGCCCAGCCAGAGCGCACGGCCGGCCCGCAGAAACGACAGGGGGTTTTCCTGGCTCATGATACGCCTCCGGGGCCCTTGGACCGCACGATTTCCGTCGCATTCTTGACCATGCCGCGCAGCACCTCGTCCCGCGGACCAAAGGCGCGGCGCTGCCCCTCTTCCAGCACAAGAAGCAGATCGCATTCCTGAATTGCTGCCGGACGATGGGCGATGACCACCACACTGCCGCCCTCGGCCTTGATCTTGCGGATGGCATTGTTCAGCGCGATCGAGCCATCGTTGTCGAGGTTGGAATTCGGCTCATCCAGCACCAAGAGTACCGGATCGCCATAAAGCGCCCGCGCCAGCCCCACCCGCTGCACCTGCCCGCCCGAGAGCTGGCCACCCAGCCCCCCCAGACGGG
Organism: uncultured Tabrizicola sp.; assembly: GCA_937858255.1. Taxonomy (GTDB): domain Bacteria; phylum Pseudomonadota; class Alphaproteobacteria; order Rhodobacterales; family Rhodobacteraceae; genus Pseudotabrizicola. Next base: position 20,252 of record CALLZQ010000285.1, on the reverse strand, counting down.
TGTCATAGCCATTGGGCAGATGCAGGATCATGTCATGCGCCGCCGCCGCCTTGGCCGCCGCCACCACCTTTTCGGCATCGGGCGCGGGCGCCAGCCGGGCGATATTGTCGGTGATCGTGGTCTCGAACAGCGAGACGGTCTGCGGCAGATAGCCGAAATAGCTGCCCAGCCGGGCCGGATCGTACTGGCCCAGTTCCGCCCCATCCAGCCGGATGCGCCCCGCCGCCGGCCGGATCGCCCCGACCAGCGCCCGGCCCAGTGTCGATTTCCCCGCCCCCGAGGGGCCGATGATGCCAAGCGCCTGTCCCGGCTCCAGCCGGAAGGAGACACCGCGCAGCACCGGCGCATTCAGCCCCGGCAGGACCACCGACAGGTTCTCGACATCGACCAGCGCGCGCGGGCGGGGCAGGGCGGTCCGTTCCGGCTCGGGCGGTTGCAGCGCCAGCAACTGGCCCAGATTGGCCTTGCCTTCCCGTGCCCGGGTCAGCACGGCCCATTGGCCGATGGCCTGCTCGATCGGCGCCAGCGCCCGGCCCATCACGATGGAACCGGCAATCATGCCGCCCGCCGTCATCTCGCCCCGCAGCACCAGCCAGGCGCCAAGGCCAAGGATGGCCGATTGCAAAAACAGCCGCAGCGTGCGCGTCGCGGTGGAAAAGCCGCCGCCCAGATCGGCACTCGACAGGCCCGATTTCAGCGATTCCCCCCGCGCCGCCGACCAACGCTGAAACGCCGCCTCGGTCATGCCAAGGGCGCGCAGCGTCTCGGCCTCGGATTTCAGCCGGTCGGCCTGCCGCTCGGCCGCCACCGCCGCCGCATTGGCGCGCAGGATCGAGGTCTTGCTGACCGCCTGATTGATCAGCGCGATGGCGATCAGGATCACCCCCGAGGCCAGGGCGAACCAGCCCAGCATCGGGTGAAAGATGAAGATGGCGGCCAGAAACAGAGGGGTCCAGGGCATGTCCATCAGCGCCGTCGCCACCGGCGAGGCCCAGAACCGCTGCATCGATTCCAGATCGCGCTGCGCCGATGCAGCCAGCGCATCGCCCGGCACAAGGCCCGCGCGCGTCACCGCCGCCTCGAACACCCGCCGGTCAAGGCCCGCCTGAAGCCGCGCCCCCACCCGTGCCATCAGCCGCGAGCGGGCATGATCCAACAGGCCCATGGCCAGAAACAGCACGATCACGATGGCCGAGAGCGCGACCAGCGTCGCCTCGGACCGGCTGCCCAGCACCCGGTCATAGACCTGCAACATGTAGAGCGGCCCGGTCAGCGTCAGCAGATTGACGAAAACGCTGAACAGGATCGCGGTCAGCAACAGCCCGCGTGAGGCCGATTGCACCTTGGCGATCTCGGCCAGCCCGGTGCGGGGTTGCGGCCTGCCTGCAGGAGCGGCGGTCATCTTGTCTTCCCCCCTGGCCCGGGCAGCAGCAGCACGCCGGCATGGCCCGAAATCCATTGCTTAAAATTCATTGCGTCCCTTTTGCCCAAGGCTGCGGCGTTTGTATAGCCACCCTGTCACACAAGCCTATGCCATGCCCACACAGCCATGGATGACATCCCCGGTTTTCCTGCCTATGGTCAGCGCTGATTTGAATACACTCAAAGGTTGCCCCGATGTCTACTGCCGATCTGCCCTCCCAGCCTGCCGCGCTTGTCCATATCGGCGCCCGGGAGGAGGCGGCAGTTACCGCGCCGGCCGGCAGCGCGGGGCTGCGCCGCATCCTGATCCAGCCTGACCCCGATCAGGCGCGGGCGCTGCAACAGGGCCTGGCCGAGGGCGACAGCCTGTTGGCGCTGGGGCTGGTCGAGGATCAGGATCCTGCGGCCGGCGAGGTGCGGGCCGATCTGTTGCAGATGAATTTCGCCGCCCTCAGCAGCTTTCACGCCCCGGCCCCGGCGCTGAAGGCGCTGTTTCCGGGGTTGCGCATCACCCGCCATCAGCCGGTGCCGGTGATTTCGCCGGCGATGCTGTTACGGCAGACCGGGCTTGAGGGGCAGGTGATCGATCTGATGCTGGATGCGCCGGGGTCGGAACTGGCGCTGTTGCGCGGCTGGAAGGCCGCCGGGGGGCTGGAGCGGATCCGCCATCTGGTGCTGCGCGCCGGCACCGAAGTGTTCTATGAGGGCGCCAGCCCGCTGGCCGAGATCGAGGCCTGGCTGACGGCCGAGGGCTTTGCCCGGGCGGGAGAGGATCTGACCGACCCGGACTGGCCTGTTGTTACCTGGCAGGCCGATCCGGCGCTGCGCGCCCTCAAGGCCGCGCTGGCAGCGGCCGAGGCTGCCGCCGCCGAAGCCACCGAGGCAAGAGAGCGCCTCCGCGCCGATCAGGAAGCCCGCCTCAAGGCCGTCGAAGACCGGGCCGCCGCCGCCGAGGCGGCGGCCGCAGCAGCACAGGCCACCGCCCGGGCACAGGCCGAAGAGCTTGCGGCCCTCAAGTCAGCATTAGAGGCGACGGGCGCCGCGATGGCCGAAATCGAGGCCGAGCGTGACGCCATCCGGGCCGAGGCCGCCACCGTTGCCGAACATCTGGCCAAGGTCGAGGCCCAGGCCAGAGATCAGGCCAGCGCGCTGCAAGCGGCATTGGACGAAGCCCGCGCCGCGCTGGACAACCGTACCGGATCTCTGGCCGAGGCCGAGGCCCGCCTCACCGCGGCAGAGGACAAGGCCCGCACCGCTGAAGCCGCCGCGATCGAAGCCCGCAGCGCGACCGAGGCCAAAGAGCGCGCCCGGGCCGAACATGCCGCCCGCGCCAAGGCCACCGAGGCCGAACGCGACGCCGCCCTGGCCGAAATCGTGGCACTGGCAGAACAGATGGTCAGGCTCGAGGCGCAGGCCCAGGAAAAGGCCGAAATGCTGCAAACCGCGCTGGATGAGGCGCGCAGCACCGCAGAGGCCAAGAGCGCCGCCCTGATCAAAGCCGAGATCGCACGCGAGACCCTCCAGAAAGAAGCCGCGTCCCGCGCCGAACATCTGGCCAAGGTCGAAACACAGGCAAAACAGCTCGCGCCCCTGCAAGCCACGCTGAACGAGACACGCGGCGCACTGAATGCGAAAACCCAGGCCCTGACCGAGGCAGAGACCCGGGCCAAGGATCTGGAAGCTGCCCGCACCGGCGCCGCGAACCGCGCCAATGCCGCCGAGGCCCGTGCCAAAGCCGCCGAGGAAAAGGCCCAGGCCATCGAAGCCGCCCTTGCCGAGGCCCGCGCCGCTCTCGAAGCAAAGGAACGCGCCCGGGCCGAGCATGAAACCCGAGCCAAAGCGGCCACCGAGAGAGCCGGCACCCTTGAAACCCGCGCCAAGGCCGCCGAGGAAAAGACCCAGACCACCGAAGCCGCGCTGGCCGACAGCCGCAAACAGGCCGAGGCGCTGAAACAGCATCAGGACGAGACCGAACACCGGCTGACCCAAGCCCGCAACGATCTGCGCCGCGCCGAGGGGCAGATTGAGCTGATCAAGGACCTCCTGCTGCGGGGGGAAGTGCTTTGAGCCGGGAAGACAAGAAAAAACACAATAAAAACAAGGACAAAAAGGATAAACCCGGCAAAAAGGCCAAAAAGGCAAAGCGGCATCTGACCCCGGCGCCGCTGGCCATTGCCCCGCCCGATCCGGCACCGCCGGGCCCCCAGGGGGTGACCCCCGACCCGGGGGCGGCGCGCCGCCAGCGGGACCTGGCCCGCGCCCGTGGGGAAAGCGCGGATGGGCCCCGCCTGCTCGAGATGGATATGGCCACGCTCGAGACCGATCCCGACCGCGCGCGGCTGGCGCTGATCCTTGCCGCGGCGCAGAGCCATGCCGGCGAGATCGGCCAGGCGCGCGAGATGGCGGCTCTGGCGCTGCACTGGGGGGCAGGGCGCGAACTGGCGGCACGGGTGCTGCTGTCCGCGGCGCAGAACAGCCTTGGCCGGGTGGCCGCCGCGCTGCACGAGGACCCTCTGCCGCATTTCGAGGTGGCGATCCGGCTGGTCCAGCCCCATTCCGACGCCCCGCTTCTGGCACGTCACCGCAGAATCCGCGAACTGGCGGGCCTCGGCCTCTTGCCCGAGGCGGCGGGCATGCTGCAACAGGAACTGGGGATCTTGCAGGCCGAGGGGCCGGTGGGCGATCCGGCGCGGCTGGACCGTATCGAGGCGCAGATGGCCGAAGTGCTGGCGCTGACCGCGCGCCAGCCCGGCACCGAGGCGCGCAAGAAGCCGCGGGTGCGCACCGTGGTCGTCGCCGGCGTCCATCGCTCGGGCAGTACCTGGGTCTATAATGCGGCCCGGCTGCTCTTGGGGCAAAGCGGGCAAAGGGTCTATGCCTGCTGGCAGGCCGATTACCAGCCGCAGGACCATACCGAGGCCGATGTGCATCTGGTCAAGGTGCATGACCCGGACGAACTGCGCTTCCCCTACGATCTGATCCTGACCACAAATCGCGACATCATCGAGCGGCTGGCCTCGCTCATCCGCATGGGATGGCTGAAGCAAGAACCCGCAGATGTCAGGTCCATTAAGGTGTTGCAAGAAAAACTCTATGCCTTCTGGAGCCGGCGCAGCGACCTCGAGATCGGTTTCGAGAAGATCAGAAACCAGCCCGAACGGGCGCTGCAAGAGATCGCGGCACTGCTCGACATTCCCTGCACGGTCAAACTTGCTGAAACGCTTGTCGCACAGCTTGAGGCGCTTGAGCAACCCAAGGCGGGCGCACCGCATGACCCGCTGACCCAGTTGCATCCCGGGCACCGCTCGGACGGGACCGAGACGCAGCGGCTGGCCGAATGGATCCGCGGCGTGCTGTGACGCAGGCCGCGGGGCAGGGCGGTTACAGCAGGAAATCCCCCGCCGCGACTGCCGGGGCGCCGGTCAGTTCGATCACCCAATCGGCCACGGCGTCGCCGTTCTGATCGCCGATCAAGAGCCCGCCTGCGGCGAAATAGAAGAAGGATTTCGCCCCCCCGCCGGCCAGCCCTGCCGTGCCGTTAAAGCTGGTCCCCAGTGCCGTCAGGTCGATATGATCCACCCCGCTGGTGAAATCGGTGATCACATCGCGGCCCGCGCCGATGCCGATGGCGGCGGCATTGGCAAAGACGAAGACATCGGCCCCCGGCCCGCCCGAGACGATATCCTTGCCCGCCCCGGCCGTGATCGTGTCATCGCCCAGGCCGCCGAAGATACGGTTGTTGCCCGCCCCGGCGGTGATCTGGTCATTGCCGGCGCCGCCGCCGATGAAATCATCGCCCAGCCCGGCAAAGATCGTGTCATCGCCGCCCGCCCCCAGCACGGTGTCATTGCCGGCACCCCCGGCGGCGAAATCGCCGCCGGCACTGGTCTGGATCAGATCGTTGCCGTCATTGCCCAAAAGGACATTGCGCCCGGCACTGCCATAGATCGTGTCATTGCCCGACCCGCCCTGCACCGTGTCATTGCCGAGGCCTGCATAGATGACATTGGCCCCGGCGCTGCCAAAGATCACGTCATTGCCGGCCCCGCCGCCGACATTGTCATCCCCCAGCCCGGCATAGATCGTATCGGCCCCGTCGCCGCCGCGGATCGTGTCATTGCCATCGCCGCCGCCGATGAAATCGCCGCCATTGCCGGCCTGGATGAAATCGGCCCCGCCATTGCCCAACAGGACATTGCGCCCGGCACTGCCATAGATCTGATCGCCATCGTCCCCGCCATGGACCGTATCATTGCCCAAGCCACCAAAGATCGTATTGGCGCCCGCGCCGCCATGGATCAGGTCATTCCCGGCGCCGCCGCCGATGAAATCATTGCCGGCAAAGCCTTCGATCGTGTCATCGCCCTCCAGCCCCAGAAGCGTATCGTTGCCCACACCGCCTTGCAGGCTGTCGGGACCGGCGCCACCGCTCCGCGCGATATCGACCGGCACGATCCCGCCCCCCGGCGGCAGGGTCAGGAACTGGCCATGCATGTAATCGGCCACCCCGCCCACCGGCGCCCCCGAAGTATCGGTCAGGGACAGAAACACCCGCCCATCGGCCAAAAGCACCGGCTGGCCAAGATATTGCAGCCCGGTGGTATTGGTGGTGATCACCTGCGGCGCGCCGTCCAGCGTGCCATCGGCCTTGATCACGACGCCCATCACATCGGCATCATTCACCCCGACCAGCGAGGTCCAGGCCAGAAAGATCCGCCCGTCGGGCAGGGCCAGCATCTGATAGGCGATGGCCCCGGGCTGGCTGACGCTGTTATCGGGCACCGGCACCTCAAGCCGCGACAGCCTCTGACCGGCGGCATCGAAGAAATCGACCCGGATCATCTCGTCATCATCGCGGCGGATATCGGTATCATAGCGATAGGCCGCCGCGAAACCGCCCCCAGGCAGCGCCACCAGCGCCGGGGCCGAACCGCGGCCCTCCTCGATGTCGGTCACATCATGGCGCAGCGTCACCGGCCCGCTGGCCCCGGCCACCCCCTGCGGCGCCCCGGTCAGGCTGGCATCCGACAGGCGCAGGTCAAAGCCCACCAGCGAGCCGACATAATCGGCGATGACGATATCGCCATTGGTCAACTGCACCAGCGCGGTGTTGAACAGATCATTGTCAAAGAGCTGCACCGGATCGCCCAGCGTCTGGCCATCATTGCCGACGCTGCGCGCCCAGGTCTGATCGCCGCGATAGCTGTAGATCACCAGCGCCCCGCCACCCGCCAGCGGCAGGATATTCACCCCGTTAGTATTGCTGGCCAGGATCGAGTTGTAGACCGCCGGATCATAACCCTCGAGATCCTGCGAGATGCGGATCTCGGGCCCGTCAGGCGTGCCATTGGCATCAAAGCTGCGCAGCCAGACATCATCCTCATAGACGACCTGACTGCTGCCCTCGACGGTCTTTTTCACCGTGGTGATCCAGGCCACCGCATAGCCGCCATCGCTCAGCGCCGCGATCCGGGCGGTGGTATGGGAATCCTGGCTGGAGGAGGTGACGATCCGCGCCGTGCTGGCGACCGATCCATCGGCATTCAGCACGCGGGTATAGAGGTTGTAATCGATGAAAAGGCCCGGATCGCCCGGATATTGCCCCTCGGCCCAGGCCAGGGCCACGCGCCCGTCGGGCAGGGCCGCGCTGACCGAAAACCCGCCCAGCCGGCCGAACAGGCCCTCGCCGCTGCCAAAGACCGTATCACTTCCCAGGGTAATCGTCATGCCTGCCTCATCAATCGCTTGTGTTTGAATAGGATGGCAAATCTTCACTTTCCCCGGCGGGCGCGTCAACCGCCCGGGGGGAAAAAACCCGCCCCGGTTTCATGACAAATGCCGCCCCCCGCCCCGGCCGGATCGGGGGCAGGGGCGGGGGGTGCAGGGGCGGGGGCAGGGCTCAGAGCAGGAAATCGCCTGCCGAGACCGCCTGAACACCGCTCAGTTCCAGCACCCAGTCGGCCCCGCCGTCGCCGTTCTGATCGCCGATCACCAGGCCAAGCGGCGCATAGAAATAAAAGCTGGCCTGCCCGCCACCCGTCAGCCCGGCCTGACCGTTAAAGACCGTGCCAAGCCCCGTCAGGTCGATGTGATCCTCGCCCGGGGTGAAATCGGTGATCACATCGCGCCCGGCCCCGATGCCGGCATGGGCGGCAAAGGCAAAGACAAAGGTATCGGCCCCGGGGCTGCCGGTCATCACATCGCGGCCCGCCCCGGCATGGAGCGTATCATCGCCAAAGCCGCCATAGATGCGGTTCGTGCCGGCCCCGGCAAAGATCAGGTCATTGCCCTCGCCGCCACCGATGAAATCATCGCCCAGACCGGCATAGATCGTGTCATCGCCCGCCCCGCCCAACACCATGTCATTGCCCGCGCCCCCGGCGGCGAAATCGCCGGCGGCACTGGTATAGATCACATCATTGCCGTCATTGCCCAAAAGCGCATTGCGCCAGGCCGAACCATAGATCGTGTCATTGCCCGCCCCGCCCTGTACCGTGTCATTGCCCGCGCCGGCATAGATCGTATTCGCCCCGTCACCGCCATAGATCAGGTCATTGCCCGCGCCGCCGCCGATGAAATCATCGCCCAGCCCGGCATAGATCGTGTCATTGCCATCCGCGCCAAGGATCGAGTCATCGCCCTCGCCCCCCGCCAGCAGATTGGCGCCGCTGTTGCCGGTCAGCCGTTCCGAGGCCGCGCCCCCGGTCAGCGACAGATCCGCCACCCCCAGCAGGCTGGCCGCCGAGATCCCGTCGCCCAGCACCGCGCTGGAGGACAGCCGCAATGCCGTTCCGTCCACCACATCGAGCTTGGCATTCTGCCCCGCCATGTCCAGCGCGAGGGTCATCTTGCCCTGGGTGGTGACGATCTCGACATCGACCAGCCCGCGCTGGCCTGTTCCGTCAGGCAGGCGCAGCGCATAGCCGCCCGCCTCGGCACTGGCCGCGCGCCGGCCCGCCGCCAGAAACAGGGTGCCACTGACCCCCTCGCCGGGGGTATAGAAATCATTGCCGTCACGATCGTCATGCACGACACCGGTGATGAACAGCGGCGTCCCCGAGGCGGCGAAATTCTCGGTCAGCATATAGCTGCCGTTATAGGTGATGCCGCTGGACTTGTCGGTATAGGCCCCCGCCACCATCGCCACGCCCAGTTCGCGGAAATCGGCGTTCAGGATATTTTCACGGTGGCCCGCACTGCGGAACAGGTTCTCATGCAGGGCCGCGATGGTCTTGACCTCATCCGCCACCCGGGTCGAGCCGAAAAAGGCGATATTCTCGCCCGAGGCCCAGGGGGAGAGGAAATCATAGCCTGCCGCCTCCATCCGCTGAAACGCGGTGCTGCCCCCCCGTCCGGTATGCGAGAAAGTATCGGCCTCGAGCATCCATTCCGAATGGCCCTGCGCCGCGATCTCCAGCAGATCGTTCGGCGCCAGCGCCTGTTTGGCACTGCCATTGATCGTCCCGGCCCTGAGACCGTCATTCAGCCCGATCCCCAGCCGCGCCGCCTCGGCCAGCGGATCCAGCCGGGCGCGGTTGATCAGTTCAAACAGCAGTTGCTCGGCAGCACTGATGGTCATCGTCTTGCGGTTCCTCTTCTGTTTCCGGCAGGGGTCCGATCCGGCGCGGCCCTGTCAGTGGCCGTGCCTGATCTGCCGGTGCCCCCCCAGGCCCGGCCCTGCAAGAATCCTTCCAACTCGCGTCGGATCCCCGCAGCCTTGGCGTGAAACCGGGCCATTTTGTGAAAGCGGCGGTGACATCTTGCGGCAGGATCGTGAAAGCGGCGGCGAAATGCGGCACGACGGGCCGGGATTCAGGCCAAAACCCGGCGCGGGATCCGCCCGCCCCGGCCTTGGCGTCCGGCCTCAGCCGCCGCTGGGCCGGGGGCAGCGGCCAATCACCCGCCAGAAATCCGGGGTATCGCAGCGACAGATCTCGATGCCATGGGCGGCGATCAGCGCCGGCCCCTCGCCCGCCAGCACCCGGCGCAGCATCAGATGGGCCGGCAGATCCACCAGCTTGGCCATGACCTCGATCTCGCCCCAGCGCGCCATGGCCCGGGGGCCAAGCGCGGCGCGCAGCGCCTCGGGCACCGGCAGGGCCCGCGCCTCGACATCAAGGGCATAGAGATGGCCATCCCCCGCCGGCGGGATCAAGAGATGGCGCTGCCCGGTGCCGTCATGGCTGGCCGGGCCGGGCCCCTGGCCGCCCGCGACAAGGCGGCAGCCAAAGGGCAGGGGGGCCGCCTCAGCTGGTGATGCCGCCATCGACGAAGACGACCTGACCTTGCATATTGGTCGTGCCCGAGATCACCAGATCGACCACCTTGAAGATGTTCTCGTCATTCGACAGGCTCCCCGAAGGGGTGCGGCGCTTGATGGTGTTCAATTGTTCGGGCAGCAGGACCGAGGACATCTCGGATTCAAAGAAGCCCGGCGCCACGCAATTGACAAAGATCCCCGCCTCGCCCACTTCGCGCGCCAGCGCCCGCATCATCGCATCGAGATAGCCCTTGGAGCCGGCATAGACCGACAGGCCGGCATAGCCGCGCGAGCCGCAGATCGACGAGATGTTGCAGATATTGCCGCTGCCTTGCAGCAGCATCCGCTTGACGGCGGCGCGGGTCAGAAGCGTCGGGCCGACGACATTGATATCGACGATGCGGCGGATGGTGTCGAGATCGGTATGCATCAGCAACTGATCCTGCCCGATGGCGGCATTGTTCACCACGGAATCGAGCCGGCCGAACTTGCCCGCCACCTCGGCGACGAAACGGTTGACCCCGGGGGCATCGACCGCATCCAACTCGGCAAAGTGAAAGCCCTCGCCATAGCGGGCGGCCAGATCGTCCATCGCCTTGGTGCGCGACCGGGCAAAGGTCGCCACCCGGTTGCCGTTTTCCAAAAGCCGCTCGGCCAGATGCAGGCCAAGCCCGCGCGAGCCCCCGGAAACGATGATCGATTGGTCCTTGGTGTGCATGCTTGCCCCCATCAGCTTTTCAGACTTGCCCGCAGGGGCACGCTTTCCAGAAAGTCCCACATCCGCGGGACGGCGTATTCGGCCAGACGGCCCGTGCAATGGGCGATCAGCATCGCCTCGGCCTCATCGGCGCCCAGGGCGCGGCGCAGAACCACCTGCGCCACCGGCAGATGGCCGACCAGGGGCGCGCGGCGCGCCCTGACCTGCGCCCAGACCACATCGGGATGGGCCATCAGATGCGCCTCGATATCGGCCGGAAAGGCCTTTTGCCCGCCGACATTGATCATCTGATTGCCGGCCCGGCCACAGAAATAGATCCGCCCGCCGCGTTCCTCGACCAGATCACCGGTATCGACCCAAGGCCCGCTCTCGCCGCGATTGGCATAGGGCGAGCGGATATAGAGCCGCCCCTCCTCGACCTTGAGGCCGATGGCGCCATCCTGGCGCTGCAACAGCGCGGCATCGAAACCGGCGCGGCCATCGGTAACGACAATCGCCGCCCCCGCCTCGGAGGAGGCATAGATATGGCGGATGCGCGCCTGCGGATAAAGCCCGGCCAGCCGGTCGAGAATGGCCTGATCGACGATCTCGCCGCCCATCGAGATGGCGCGCAGCGGCGCGGCGGCCAGCACCGCCTCGTCAATCGACATCAGCGCATGGCGCCAGAAGGTCGGGGTCGAGGAAATCGCCGTCACCCCGCCCTGTCGCAGGGCCGCCTCGAAACTGCCGGCCAGATCGGAAAAATCGCCCGGGATCAGCGCCTGGCCGGGCACAAAGAGCCCCAGCGCCACCATCTGAAACCAGGCATAGGATCCGATCTGATAGGGCAGGAACCAGCCGTTTTCCGGCATCTCGCGCACCCGGTCAAAGGTGTTCAGCGTCTGGGCCGTATGCGGGATCAGCTTGAGCAGGCCCGTGGTGCCCGAGGTCAGCACGGTGATCCGCCCCGGCTGCACCGGGGCAGGGGCCGGATCGGCGCCAAGGGCGGCCCCCGTGGCCGCCTCGACCAGCCGCACCCCGGCCTCGGCAAAACGCGCCTCGACCTCGGGGGAAAGGCGGCTCTGCTCGATCACGCCGAAATCCAGATCCCCCGCCACGCCATAGGCGATCAGGCCAAGCGCCTCGGCCATGCCGCTGACGACAAAGACGCTGCGGCTGTCCTGCCGCGCCGCCGCCGGGCCCAGCCGGGCCTCGGCCGCCGCACCAAGGCTGGCCCAGCTCTGCCAGACCCCGTCCACGCGGATGCGGTTCTGCGCCTGATGCGCCGCCATGGGATCAGGCCGCCTTGGTCGCTTCCCCGAAGAAGTCGAGCACATCCTTGACCGTCTCGATCCGCCGCATCGAGGCGGCGTCAAAGGCCAGTTCCTGGCCAAGGGCGGTCTCGATGCGCAGCGCCACTTCGGAAAAGTCGAGGCTGCGGAAATTGGCGTCACGCACGGTCTGCGCCTCGCCGGTGATGGCCGGGCGGCCACGCTTGGCCAGCACCATGTTCATCAGGTCGAGAATGTCGGAACGGGTCATGTCAGGTCCTTTGCTGGGGTCAGAGGCTGGCGCCAGTATCATCTATGGGGCGTCATCTATTGGGCCTCGGCGTCGATCTCGGCGCCAAGGGCGGCGATGCGCGCGCGCGCCCGCTCGGGATAGGCGTCGGTGAAATGGCGGTGCCAGGGGTGGCGGGTGCGGCTTTGCATATGCATGACAAAGCGCACCGGGCCGGCGATCTCGCCCTCGGGGCCGGTGACCACCACACCGGCGGGGATCTCGCCCCGCGCCATGGCCCCGGCGGCGATCATCGCGCCGCGCCCGATCCGCACCCCCGGCATCAGCTGGGCATTGACGCAGATCGTCGCCATATCGCCGATCACCACCGGGTCAGCCAGATGCGAGGGCGGCAGCGGGTCGTTCATCAGCGTGGTCAGCGAGAACAGCCAGACGAAATCGCCGATCTGCGAGCCGCGCCCGACATGGGCATAGCTGTGCATGCGGACGAAATCGCCGATGCGGCAGGCGCCCTCGATATCCGAGAAATTGCCCAGCCGCAGGTTTTCACCGATCATGGCGCCCTCGCGGATCACGACATGATGGCCGGTCTCAAGGCCCGGGCCGATCTCGGATCCTTCATAGATCACCGCATGCGAGCGGATATTGGCCCCCGCGCCCAGCCGCAGCGGCGCACTGCCGGGGCGCACCGTGGGATGGCCGATCACCGAGAAATCGCCGATCCGGCAGCCGTCGCCAATCTCGACATTGCCGTGAATCCGCACGCCATGGCCAAGGACGACATCGCGGCCGATGCGGGCGGCGGGATCAATGCTGCAAAAGTCCAAAATCCACTCCGGCCGGGCTGAAAACCCCTTCCGTCTAAGCGCAGGCCCGCGGCGTTTCAAGCCGGAAGATGCGGCATTCGCGCATCACCGCCGGCCAAACCCCGCCCATGAGGCAAAAGAAAACTGGGCCGAAGGACAGTATTTTTTCTAGTCAGGAAACATCTTTAAGGTTTGGATACCTCCATCCGTTCCCATACTGGCCGACCATAGACCGGAGATTTTGATGATCCTGCGCGCAACCCCCACCGATCCGCTCTATGCCGAACAGGTCCATTTCGACTATATCGCCCAGACATTTGGCCTGTCGCGTGAGGGGATCGAACGGCTTTGGGCCGATTACAATGGCGCGGGGCTGCGGCTGGGGGTCTTTGACACGGCGGTCGATCCGCTGCATCCCGAATGGGCTTCGCGCATTGATCTGTCGCTGCGAATCCTTGCCGAAACCCCGCTGGGGGCGCTGTTCGACGTCTCGGATCTGCTGCGGGTGGAAAACCACGGCATCGCGGTCGCCGGCATCATCCCCGCCGCCGCCGATGGCACGGGCACGGTCGGCATCGCCCCGGGGGCCACGCTGACCCCGGCCGATGTCTATTCCGATTACGATGTCAGCCTGTTCCCGGCCTTTGGCACCTTTGAAAATGCCAATGACGCGCCGTTGATGTCGCAGATCCTGGCCGGGCTGGTCGGCTTTGATGTGGTCAATGCCAGCTGGCACAATGACAGCCTTTACAATCAGGCGCTGACCGGGGCGGGCGGCAACAATGCCACCCTGCCCACCGCGATCGAGATGCAGGCCCAGGTCGAGGCCATGCAGCTTGCCGCGCAGCAGGGGCGGGGCGGGCTGGGCACCGTCATGGTCATGGCCGCCGGCAATGACTTTGACGACATGTATTACAATGACAATGGCGTGGTGCGCCGCCTCTATATCGAGAACCTGCTGAATAACGAACAGCAGAGCGTCGCCATTGATTTTGAGCGGGCGGATCTGCTCGACCCGGTGACCGGCCAGCCCCGGGTGACGCTGGATCAGATCATCGCCGGGCCGCGCACCGCCGCCGAGGCCAGCACCGGCACCGATCAGCGCGTGGCGCTGCGTGAAACCATCGTGGTCGGCGGCTACACCCAGCGCATCGTGCTGGGCGATGGCAGCGTCTTTGAAAGCCAGGTCGCGCCCTATGTCTCGCGCGGCTCGGCGCTCTTGGTCTCGGCGCTGACCCGGATCAACCAGCCGCTGACCGATGTGCTGTCGGACAACAGCCTGTATCCGGGGCTGACCAATTCCAGCGATCTTTTTGCCTCGCATCTGGTCAATTACGGCGACGGGCTGGTGACCACCGATGTCACCACCGAGCCGGGCTTTGGCTGGGACAACAACAACCCGCCAGTGCCGGGCTATACCAACAATTTCGGCGGCACCTCGGGGGCGACGCCGCAGGTCTCGGGCACGGTCACGCTGATGCTCGATGCCAATGAGGATCTGGGCTGGCGCGATGTGCAGAACATCCTCGCCACCTCGGCCCGCCACATCGGTTCGGCCATCGGCACCCGCGATCCGGCGCTGGTGGCCGAGCGGTTCGACTGGGTGGTGAACGGCGCCGGGAACGTCAACAACGGCGGCATGCATTTCTCGGGCGATTACGGCTATGGCGCGCTGGACGCCTTTGCCGCCGTGCGCATGGCCGAGGTCTGGACGCTGTTCGGCCCGGCCAAGGTCTCGGCCAATGAGATCAGCGCCACCGCCTCGGGCGTGCTGCGCACCACGGTCGCCGCCGGCAGCGCCGCCGCCCCGGCCGTGACCACCCGGCAGATCACGATGAACCCCGTCGATCTGGTGGCCGAATATGTCACGCTGAAACTGGTGCTGACCCATCCCGATTTCGCCGCGCTCGACATCTTCCTGATCTCGCCCAAGGGCACGCGCATCGCGCTGCATGACGTCTCTTCGGGCAATTTCGCCCATAAGGATGTGGCGACCAACGGCCTGACCTGGACCTTCCCGGCCAATGCCTTCCGGGGTGAAGATCCCTCGGGCCTCTGGCAGCTTCAGATCGTCAACAACGGCGGCCAGACCGGCAGCCTGACCGAGGTGGGCGTCACCGTCTATGGCGCCCCCGAAAGCGCCGATGACGTGTTCCATTACACGTCCGAGATCTTCCTGCCGGCCTTTGCCAGCCGGCTGGGCGAGACCATCGAGGATAATGACGGCGGCGCCGACTGGCTGAACATGGCGGCGCTGACCGGCGATCTGACCGTCTCGCTGGCGCGCGGCGGCACGCTGGCGCAGGCCGGCGCGGCGGGGCCGGTGATCTTTGCCCGCATCGGCGCCACCACCGATATCGAGAATGCGGTCGGCGGCGATGGCGATGATGTTCTGACCGGCAATGCGCTGGCCAATGATCTGGTCGGCGGGCGCGGCGATGACACGCTCTCGGGTGGGGATGGCGATGACACGCTTGAGGGCGGGGCGGGCAACGACAGCCTGACCGGCGGCGCCGGGGCCAATACGCTGGCCTACCGGCTGTCGAATGCCGCCGTCACGGTCGATCTGGGCACGGGCAGCCTGGCGGGCGGCCATGCCACGGGCGATGTGATCTCGGGCTTTACCCATCTGATCGGCTCGGCCCATGACGACCGGCTGACCGGCAATGCCAGTGCCAACCGGATCGAGGGCGGCAAGGGCAATGACACGATCGACGGCGCGGGCGGCGCCGACAGCCTGTTCGGCGGGCGGGGCGATGACATCCTGCGCGGCGATGCGGGCCGGATGGTCGCCGATGGCGGCGAGGGCGATGACTTCCTCGATTTCTCGGGCAATGCGGCGGGGGTCAATGTCTCGCTGGGCAATGCCCGCTTTACCGCGATTGAGGGGATCATCGGCTCGGGTCTCGCCGATACGCTGACCGGGGGCGGGGGCGATGACACGCTGATCGGCGGCGGCGGCGCCGACAGCCTGAACGGCGGCGGCGGGGTCAATACCGCCTCGTATCGCGGCGGGGCGGCAGCCACGGCCAATCTGAGCGATGCGAACGCCAATGGCGGCGCGGCGGCGGGCGATCGCTACACCCTGATCCAGAACCTTGAGGGCTCGGATTTCGCCGATGTGCTGACTGGCGATGGCTTGGCCAATCGTCTGTCGGGCGGCGCGGGCGATGACACGCTGAGTGGCGGCGCGGGCAATGACACGCTGGAGGGGGGCAGCGGCGCCGACAGCCTGAATGGCGGCAGCGGGATCGACACGCTCGATTACAGTGCCTCGTCCGCCGGGGTCACGGTCGATCTGGCCGCGGGCACCGGTCAGGGTGGCGACGCCGCGGGCGACCGCATCGTCAATATCCAGAATGTCATCGGCTCGGCTTTCGGCGATGCGATCCTTGGCAGTGCCTTCAGCAACACGCTGACCGGCGGCAAGGGCAATGACAGTCTCGACGGCGGGGCGGGCAATGACAGCCTCGAGGGCGGCGAGGGGGACGATACGCTCGACGGGCGGCTCGGCAATGACACGCTGCGCGGCGGCGACGGCCATGACATCCTGATCCTTTCCGCAACGGGCACCACCAATGTCGATGGCGGCGCGGGCCATGACCTCGCCAGCTTTGAGGCCTTTGCCGGCCCGGTGGCGGTCGATCTCTCGACCCGGGCGGATCTGGTCTCGATCGAGGGGCTGATCGGCACCGATGGCGATGACACGCTGACGGGCGATGCGGGCAACAACACGCTGGAGGGCGGGCGCGGTGCCGACCGGCTGATCGGCGGGGCGGGGCAGGATACGGCAGCCTATAGCCGGGCCTCCTCGGCGGTGAACCTCAGCCTGATGGGCGTGCCGGCCACCGGCGGGCCGCTGGTCTTTGCCGCGGCGGCGGGGGCGGATGCGGCGGGCGATGTGCTGTCGGGGATCGAGAACCTTGCCGGTTCGGCCTTTGACGACACGCTGGAGGGCGATGGCGGCAACAACATCCTTTACGGCAATGCCGGGGACGATCTGTTCATCGGCACCGCCGGTTATGACACGATCTATGGCGGCGCCGGGCGCGATACGGTCAGCTATCAGAATGCCGGGGCCGGGGTTCTGATCACCATGGTCGACTGGCGGCAAAAGGATCTGCCCGGCGCCACCACCGATTTCGCCAAGGGCGATGTGCTGATCGGGGTGGAAAACCTGATCGGCTCGGCCTTTGCCGATGATCTGACCGGCGGGCGGCTGGCCACCCGGATCGAGGGCGGCGATGGCGATGACACCATCACCGGCGGCTCTTTCGGCGGCCTTGGCGGCGATACGGTCTATGGCGGCAATGGCAATGACGGCATCCGCGGCGAGACCGGCGATGATGTGCTTTATGGCGATGCCGGCAATGACACGCTGGCCGGCGCGGTGGGCAATGACACGCTCTATGGCGGCACGGGCGATGACACCATGTCGGCCAGTGTGGGCAATGACCTGCTCTATGGCGGCGACGGCGTCGATACCATGTTCGGCGGCGAGGGCGAGGACACGCTCTTTGGCGACGGCGGCAATGACATCCTGAACGGCGCCGAGGGCAATGACACGCTCTATGGCGGCGATGGCAATGACGAGATGACCGGCAGCGAGGGCCGGGGCCTGCTTTACGGCGGCACCGGGGCCGATACGCTTTATGGCGGGGCCGAGGCCGACCGGCTGGAGGGCGGCGAGGACGATGACACGCTTGAGGCACTGGGGGGCAATGACACGCTCTTTGGCGACGGCGGCAATGACACGGTCAATGGCGGCGATGGCAATGACTTCATGGCCGGGGGCGATGGCAATGACCTGCTCTCCAGCGCCAGCGGTCAGAACACCATGTTCGGCGGGCTGGGCGATGACACGCTGTTTGGCGGCACCGGCGCCGATTACATCGACGCGGGCCCGGGGCTGAACACCGCCGCCGGGGGCGAGGGCAATGACACCGTGCTGGGCGGCGCCGATGCCGACAGTCTGGGCGGCGATGCCGGCCATGACCGCGTGCGCGGCTGGGGCGGCAATGACAGCCTGACCGGCAGTCTGGGCGATGACACGCTCTGGGGCGATACCGGCAATGACCAGCTTTTCGGCGGCGAGGGCCGCGACATCCTGATCGGCGGCACCGAGAACGACCTGCTGAACGGCGGGGCCGATAATGACCTGCTATACGGCGGGCTGGGCAATGACACGATCTCGGGCGATGCCGGCAATGACTATGCCGAGGCCTATACCGGCACCAATGTCATGTATGGCGGCCTTGGCAATGACATCTTCCACGGCGGCGACGGCAATGACACGATCTCGGGCGATGAGGGCAATGACCGCCTGACCGGCTGGGCCGGTAATGACGCCATCGCCGGGGCCAGCGGGATCGACTCGCTGTTTGGCGGGGCGGGGTCCGACAGCCTCTATGGCGGCACCGAGGATGACTATCTGGAAGGCGGCGGCGATGCCACGGCAGCCAATGACCTCTATGGCGGCGACGGCAATGACACCGCCTATGGCAGCATCGGCAATGACCAGATCTTTGGCGATGCCGGCAATGACCTGCTGTACGGCCTGCGCGGCAATGACCTGCTGAACGGCGGCGATGGCGATGACCGCATGTTCGGCGGCTTTGGCAATGACACCTATGCCGGCGGCAATGGCAATGACTATGCCGAGGCCTATACCGGGGTGAACGCCCTCTATGGCGGGGCCGGCAACGACACGTTCCACGGCGGCGACGGCACCGACACCCTCTCGGGCGACGAAGGCAACGACCGCCTGACCGGCTGGGGCGGCGCCGATCTGATCGTCGGGGCCAGCGGCCTTGACACGATGTTCGGCGGCGCCGGGGCCGACAGCCTCTATGGCGGCACCGAGGATGACTATCTGAACGCCGGCAGCGAGGATGCGGCGGCCAATCTGCTCAATGGTGGTGACGGCAATGACACCGCCCTCGGCGGCCTTGGCAATGACGAGATCTATGGCGAGGCCGGCAATGACATCCTCGTCGGCCTCTCGGGCAATGACCTGATCAACGGCGGCGCGGGCGATGACAGCCTCTATGGCGGGGTCGGCAATGACACTTTCGCCGGCGGCGACGGCAATGACTATGCCGAGGCCTATACCGGCACCAATGTCATGTATGGCGGCCTTGGCAATGACACCTTCCACGGTGGCAATGGCACCGACACCGTTTCGGGCGACGAAGGCAATGACCGCCTGACCGGCTGGGGCGGCGCCGATGTGCTCTCGGGCGCCAGCGGCTTTGACACCCTCTTCGGCGGCGCCGGGGCCGACAGCCTCTATGGCGGCACCGAGGCCGATTACCTGAACGCCGGCAGCGAGGATGCGGCGGCGAACAGCCTTTACGGCGGCGATGGCAATGACACTGCCCTCGGCGGCCTTGGCAATGACGAGATCTATGGCGAGGCCGGCAATGACATCCTCGTCGGCCTCTCGGGCAACGATCTGATCAATGGCGGCGACGGCGATGACAGTATGTATGGCGGGGTCGGCAACGACACTTTCGCCGGCGGCAATGGCAATGATTACGCCGAGGCCTATACCGGCGCCAATCTTCTGTTCGGCGGCTTTGGCAATGACACCTTCCATGGCGGCAATGGCACCGACACGCTGACCGGCAATGAGGATAATGACCGCCTGCTGGGCTGGGGTGGCGATGATGTGATCAATGGCGGCGACGGCCATGACGCGCTTTACGGCGGCGCCGGGGCTGACCTGATCGTGGGCGAGGCCGGCAATGACTATATCGAGGGCGGCACCGAGGACAGCGCCGCCAACCGCCTGTTTGGCGGGGCGGGCGATGACACGGTGGTCGGCGGCCTTGGCAATGACGAGATCTTTGGCGAGGACGGGATCGACCGGCTGTTCGGCGCGGCCGGCAACGACCTGATCAACGGCGGGGCGGGCGATGACTGGCTGCATGGCGGGCTGGGCGACGACACATTGGTCGGCGGCGATGGCAATGACCTGATCGAGGGCATTGCCGGCAACAACACGCTCTATGCCGGCCTTGGCAATGACACGCTGCTGGGCGGCACCGGCAATGACATCCTCTTTGCCGAGATCGGCGCCAACAGCCTGACCGGGGGTGAGGGCAATGATACGCTGCACAGCGGGCTGGGCGCCGATACCCATACCGGCGGGCTGGGGGCCGATGTCTTTGTCTTTGGCCATCCGGCGCGGATCGGCATCAATGACGGGCGCGACACCATCACCGATTTCACCTCGGGCGTAGACAAGATCGACCTGACGGCGCTGAACACCACCTTCAACGGCAGCAATGGCTTCCTCGGCGGCGGCCGTGCCTCGTTCTATTACGATGCGGCGACGGGGATGCTGTTTGGCGATGTCACCGGCAATGCCGGGCCGGACTGGATGCTGGAACTGACCGGCGCGCCAACCGTGGTGGCGGGCGACTTCCTGCTATGACCCTGGCTGGCGGGGGGGGCTACAGCCTCCCCCCGCCCGCATTCCCCCGAAGGCCCGGTGCATGTTTTTTTAGAAGTCTGGGGTGTTGACGAAGGGGGGGTTTTTTGG
>CALLZQ010000284.1 GCA_937858255.1 uncultured Tabrizicola sp. | reverse complement strand
AGCCGCGGGAAAATCTCGACAAAGTTGCAGGGCCGGTGACGATAGTCGAGTTGCAGCGACAAGATCTCATCCCAGGCGTCGCGGCAGGCGCCGGGGCTGCCGGGCAGCGCAAAGAGGTAAGTGCCCCCTGCAACGCCACCACAGGCCCGGCTTTGTACCGCGCTGGTGCCAATCTTTTGCATCGAGACGATGGTAAAGACGGTGCCAAAGGCCTCGATCTCTTTCTCATAGACATCGCGATGCGCCTCGACCGTCACATCGCGGCCCGTCAGCCCCGTGCCCCCTGTCGTCAGGATCACATCCACCCCCGGATCGGCGATCCAGCCGCGCAACTGTGCCGAAATCTTGTCGCGGTCATCGGTGACAATGGCGCGGGCGGCAAGGCTGTGGCCGGCGCCGGTCAGTCGCTCGACCAACGTGTCGCCCGACTTGTCCTGATCGAGCGCGCGGGTGTCGCTGACCGTCAGCACCGCGATGCGGACCGGGATGAATTCCTTACTCTCGTCAATCCGGCCCATCTGGCCCTACTCCTTTGACAGGGGCACTTGTGCCCCATTCGCCGTCCCGCGCATCCTCGCCTGCACGGCCAAGAGGTCGGCCCATGCCTCGCGCTTGGCCGCCGGGTTGCGCAACAGATAGGCGGGGTGGGTCATCGGCATCAAGGGCCGCCCCAGCGCCTGATCCCACTGGCCGCGTGCCCGCATGATCCCGCGCCGGCCCGTCAGCGCATAAAGCGGCGTATTGCCCATGACCACGATCAGATCGGGCGCGACAAGGGCGATATGGCGCTCGACAAAGGGGCGCATCATCGCAATCTCTTCTTCCGAAGGGTCGCGGTTTCCCGGCGGGCGCCAAGGCATGACATTGGTGATGTAAAGCGCAGTCTCTGCATCCGGGCTTTGCCGCGACAGACCGATGGCCGCGAACATCCGGTCCAGCAACTGCCCGGCCCGCCCGACAAAGGGCCGCCCCTCCAGATCCTCGTCCCGGCCCGGCGCCTCGCCCAGGACCAGCACCCGCGCGGCGGGGTTGCCGTCGGCAAAAACGGTGCTGCGCGCCCCGCGCTTGAGTTCGCAAAGATCGAAACCGGTGATCGCGGCGCGCAGCTCCTCCAGCGTCGCCGCCCGCGCGGCCGAGGCGCGGGCCAGCGCCACCGCGTCGGGCGCTGCCGGTGCCGGGGGTGCAGCCGGGGCAGCGCTGACCGGCGCAGGCCGCGCGCCACGCGGTTCGGCCGCCGCCACCGGCGCGGGCGCTTTCGGCACAGGCTCTGGCAGGTCGTAGCGGTCGAGCGGGGCATCGCCCACCACTTCGTCCACCCCGCAGTCAATCTGCCAGGCGAGGGCGGCAAGTGCCGCCTGCCAATCGCCCTCTATCTGTTCCCCGAGTCGCATGGCCCCAACCTAATTCAGCCGGGGGGCAATGGAAACGTCCCTCTCGCCCGCCACTCTTTCTCTGCGCCCTGTGATTTTGTCTGCCCGAACAGGCCCGCAACCCCGTTGCCCCGGCGCCCGCGCTTTGGCATAAGCCCCCGAACCCTCGCGCCCCGCGGCCCCGGACTGGAGTGCCCCATGAGCTTTCGCGCCCGCCATCTGCTTGGCATCGAACATCTCTCTCCGCAGGAGATCCTTGCCGTTCTCGATTTGGCCGACAGCTATGTCGATCTCAACCGCCGGACGGTCAAGCGCACCGATGCCCTGGCCGGTCTGACGCAGATCAACATGTTCTTTGAAAACTCGACCCGGACCCAGTCGAGCTTTGAACTGGCCGGCAAGCGGTTGGGCGCCGATGTGATGAACATGTCGATGCAGAATTCCTCGGTGAAGAAGGGCGAAACCCTGATCGACACCGCGATGACGCTGAATGCGATGCATCCCGACCTGCTGGTGGTGCGGCATGGCTCGTCGGGGGCGGTCAACCTCTTGGCCTCAAAGGTCAATTGCGCTGTGCTGAATGCCGGTGACGGGCGGCATGAGCATCCGACGCAGGCGCTGCTGGATGCGCTGACCATCCGCCGCGCCAAGGGGCGGATCCAGCGCCTGTCCATCGCCATCTGTGGCGACATCGCCCATAGTCGCGTGGCGCGCTCGAACCTGATCCTTCTGGGCAAGATGGAAAACCGCATCCGCCTGATCGCGCCGCCGACCCTGATGCCGCCCGGTGTGCAGGAATTCGGCTGCGAATTGTTCGACGACATGAAAAAGGGGCTTGAGGGCGTCGATGTGGTGATGATGCTGCGGCTTCAGAAAGAGCGGATGGACGGCGGCTTCATCCCCTCGGAACGCGAATACTATCACCGCTATGGTCTTGACGCCGACAAGCTCTCGCATGCCAAGCCAGATGCCATCGTCATGCATCCCGGCCCGATGAACCGCGGGGTCGAGATTGATGGCGAACTGGCCGATGACATCAACCGCAGCGTCATTCAGGATCAGGTCGAAATGGGGGTCGCGGTACGGATGGCCTGTATGGATCTGCTGGCGCGCAATCTGCGGGCGGACCGGGGGATGAAGGCCGCCGGGGGCATGGTCTGATGGGGCCGGTCGCCGCACAGCTTGCCGGGCGGGTCGCGCCATGACGCCCGATCCCAACCGCAAACCCAGCCGGGAAGAGATGCGTCAGGGCGGCATGGTGGCCCTGGCGGTGCTGATCTTTCTGTTCCTTTTTACCGCCTATTTCATCTGGGGCAGTTGACCCATGAGCCGGATCGAACCCGACAGCCTGATGCAGCGGCACCTCTGCCCAGATGCGGATGAGGCGGGTAGGGGCGGGCGCCGGGCCGGGCGGCGATCCTCGCCCGGGCCGAGGGCTTGCGAGCAGGGTGGCGATCCGCCTAGGTAGAGGACGTGGCGGCCGGCCACCTCGGAGTGCGTCAGCCTCTCCGTGTGGGGGGCCGGGACTTGAAACACCGAGAGAGGCGGGCCGAGCCCAGAGCAGCTACCGGTCGCGATGCACGAGACGTCGTAGAGGGCGACCAGACCGATGAAGCAAGGGCAGGTCTCGCTGTCGCGGATCGCCAGGCGGTAGGAGTCTCCCTGGCGCCACAGCTCCAGCTCGACGGCGAAGTTGCCGAACAGGCCGGTGGGGTTTCCGGCGAGGCGGAGCTGCGGGCTCTCGGGGTCGGTCACCTCCCAGATCTTGAGGCCGTCGGCGTAGATCGGAAGAGCACACGTCTGAA
>CALLZQ010000283.1 GCA_937858255.1 uncultured Tabrizicola sp. | reverse complement strand
CGCTGCGTCCGTGGTCAGCAGCGCCAGCGTCAGGCGCGGGGCCTGACGCAGCCAGCCACCGGCAGAGGCGGCCTTACTGGGCGACACCGTAACGCTCGATCCAGTCCTGCCCGATGCGCACCATCCAGCTTGCATGCGGCTCCAGCAACGCCGGGCCCAGATCGGCGGGCGAGAGTGGGCCCCCCCCCAGTTCCGGCGCGCCAAACCGGGCGCGTTCTCCCCCAGTCAGCGCGGCGGGCCCCAGCCCGGTCTGGAAGCCCAGAACCGCCGGATCCTGCGCCCGGGCCTGTACCATCGGGTCAAGGATCAGATTGGCAATGACCTGCGCGCCGGCCTGATGTGCGGCATTGAAAGGAATGGCGACAAAGCTGGCATTGCCGATGGTGCCGCCCTGAAGCGTGAAGGTGCGCACCGTATCGGGCAGGTTGCCTGCCGCGATCTCGGCACTCGCCCGGCCGGGGTTGAAGGCAAAGCCGATGTCCACCTCGGCATCGGCCAGCAACTGACCCAGCGCCGGTTCGTTCTGCGGATAGGCCGCACCGGCCCGCCACAGATGCGGGGTGATCTCATCAAGAAAGGCCCAGAGAGGGGCGACCGTCGCGGCATAGGCGCCATCCTCGACCGGTTTTTGCATCACCGAAGGGTCGGCCAGCGTGCCATAGGCCACCTGCTTGAGGAAGGTGGTGCCAAGGTAATCGGGCGGCTGCGGATAGGTAAAGCGGCCCGGATTGGCGATGATCCAATCCTTCAGCGCGGCCAGCGTGCGCGGTGGGGCGGGCAGGCGGGCGCTGTCATATTCAAAGACGAATTGCGCCATCGCCCAGGGGCTCTCATAACCTTCGGTCGGCAAGGTGAAATCGGTGACAACTGCCGGTTTGCCGGTGACATCGACCAGCCCCCAGTTCGGCAGGCCCTCGGCAAAGGGGCCGAACAGCAGTCCCTTTTCCTTCATGGCGGCAAAATTCTCGCCGTTGATCCAGATGAGGTCCACCGCCCCCCCGGTCGTCACGCCCGCCTCGCGCTCGGCCAGCACGCGGCCGACGGCGTCGGCGGGCCTTGCCCGCCTGAACATAG
>CALLZQ010000282.1 GCA_937858255.1 uncultured Tabrizicola sp. | reverse complement strand
TCATGGAACACAGCCTTTCATCGCAGACCCGGCTTTCACCGGTTGCGCCGGTCCGGGAGAGGAACGCTGATCCTGACCCTAACCTGATCGCCGCGCGGCATCCAGCCCCGGCGCCACGCCGCTGCCGGCCCCCGAAAGCGCCGGGGTGGGCGGGTGGGAGGCGCTTTCGGGGGCCTATCCCCGCGCAGCATCCATGCGGCGACGCATCTCTTCGATGGCGCGGCCAAGGCCCATGAACACCGCCTCGCCGATCAGGAAGTGACCGATGTTCAGTTCCATCACCTGTGGAATCGCGGCGACGGGCGCCACATTGTCAAAGGTCAGGCCATGGCCGGCGTGCACCTCCAGCCCCAGATCATGCGCCTCACGCGCGGCGCGGCGAAGGGCGGTCAGTTCTGCCTCGGCCTCTGCCTCGCGGCCCTCGGCATGCAGGTCGCTGTAATGGCCGGTGTGCAATTCCACCACCGCGGCGCCGATCCGGGCGCTGGCCTCGATCTGGCGGGCATCATGGCCGATGAACATGCTGACCCGGCAGCCCGCATCGCGCAGCGGTTTCAGATATTCCGTCAGCCGCGCCTGATCTCCCGCGACATCCAGCCCGCCCTCGGTGGTGCGCTCCTCGCGCCGCTCGGGCACGAGGCAGACGGCATGGGGGCGCGTGGCAAGAACGATCCTTGCCATCTCATCGGTCGCGGCACATTCAAAGTTCAGCGGAATCCCGATCCCGGCCTTGAGCGCCACCATATCGGCATCGCGGATATGCCGCCTGTCCTCACGCAGATGCGCGGTGATGCCATCGGCGCCCGCCGCCTCGGCCAACAGCGCGGCGCGCAGCGGGTCGGGCCAGGCACTGCCCCGCGCATTGCGCAGCGTTGCCACATGATCAATGTTGACCCCCAGCCGCAGCTTGCCCGATGGCGCCATCTTTGCCCCCGTTCCTTTGGAAAGTTCAATTGCCGGGCCAGACTAGCCCGCCTGCCCGCCGGCGTCAGCCAAGGAATTGTACCCGCGACAAGAGTGTCACTCGCCCCCGCCATCGGGGGGGCTGGCCGCCACCTCTGCGCCCCCCTCGGCCCGCCGCGCCGCCCGCAGCCGCGCCCCGGCTCCCGCGCGCATCTTCTCGGCCCGCGCCCGGCGGCGCTTTTGCCGCAACGCCTGATAGGCGCCGATCATTGGCAGGCTGATGTAATAGGCCAGCGTTGCCGCCACAATCCCGGGCAAGATACCCCCCACCAGATAGGGCTTGAACAGCCCATAGTAAAAGTGCCGCAAATGCGACCACTTGACCTGATCGGCGGTAAAGATGGCGAGGATATTGTTCCAGATCTCGCCCCCCGCATAGGCAAAGGCCGAGAGGATCTGGCTGGGGGGCACCGACTCGATCCCGCTGCCCAGCAACCATTGCCCGAACTGGAGCGAGCCGACGGCGATGAAGGGAAAGGTCAGGGGATTGCCGACAAAGGTGGCAAAGATCGAGGCAAGGATATTGCCGCGCATCAGAAAGGCGATCAGCGCCGCACCAAAGAAGTGAAAACCGAACAGCGGTGTGAAGGAAATGAACACCCCCGCCCAGACACCGCGGGCGATGCGATGCGGCGGATCGGGCAAACGGGTGACGCGATGCCAGACATAGCTCGCGGCGCGGATCCAGCCGCCACGGGGGTAAAACCATTCCATCAAGGTGCGCTTGTTGCGCCGCCTGAAGACCACCTGAGCCCCTCTCCCTCCCCTATTGGCCGGGCGGCCCTAGGGTTTGCGTGTCATGTCGCGATGGCGCGACACCTGTGCGACATCCGTCTCGGCCTCGAGCGCGGTCATCACCATATGCAGATGTTCCACATCCCGCAGGTCGATGTCTATGTAAAGCCTGTAAAAGTCAGGCTTTCGGTCGATAAAGGTCAGATCCGAGATGTTGGCCTTTTGTTCACCGATCAGGGTGCAGATGCGGCCCAGCACCCCCGCGTCATTGGCGATAGTCAGTTCGACCGTGACGGTATGCACCGCCGCGTGGCGCCCGGTATGCCAGGACAGATCGACCCAGCGTTCGGTCTGTTCCTCGAATTCGGCAAGGGCCGGGCAGTCGATGGCATGGGCGACGATGCCCTTGCCGCGATAGGTGATGCCGACGATCCGCTCACCCGGAAGGGGCTGGCAGCAGGGCGCGCGGCGAAAGGCCTGATCGTCGGACAGGCCCACCACCGGGCGGGCGCCGTCCACCTCGGGCAAATCCGCCCGTGCCAGTTCGGGATAGAGCGTTTCCACCACCCGCC
>CALLZQ010000281.1 GCA_937858255.1 uncultured Tabrizicola sp. | reverse complement strand
CGCTCAAGATCCGGGGGCAGGATGTCACCATGTCGGGCGAAGCCTTCCTGAATCTCTATTCCCTGCCGCAGTTCTATTTTCACATCGCCACCGCCTATAACATCCTGCGCCACAATGGGGTGGAGATTGGCAAGGGCGATTACATGGGCGGATGAGCCGCGCTTTGCGCCATGCCATCCTCGACCCGTTGCAGCCGGTCGGCGCCCGCCGCCCGGCTGGCCAGCAGGGCCACGGCGATCAGCGGCAGGGACAGGGCGGCATAGGTCAGGCGAAAGCCAAGATGCTCGGCCACGAAACCGATTGACGCCGGCGCGACCAGAATGCCGGCATAACCCACCATAGTGACTGCAGAAATCGCCGTGCCCGAGGGCAGGCCGGGAAAATTACCGGCCGCGGAAAACAGGATCGGCACCATATTGGCGACACCCAGCCCGGCCAGGGCGAAACAGGCGACGGCCAGCGTATCCGCCGGGGCCAGCGCCGCGCCCAGCAAGCCGGCCGCGGCCAGAAGGCCCGAGACGCGCAGCGTTCTGACCGCGCCATAGCGGTTGCGCACACCATCCCCGGCAAAGCGCATGATCGCCATCGCCCCCGAGAAGAAAGCAAAGCCAAGTCCCGAACGGAACACAGTCGCCCCGAGTTCCTGTTGCAGGTAGAGCGCGGCCCAATCCAGCACGGCCCCCTCGGGCACCATGGAAAACAGCGCCATTCCGCCCAAGAGCCACAGGCCCGGCGCCCGGGGCAACAATCCTCGGCGGGGCGTGCCAACGGGATCGGGCGCGGGCTGGGGCGGCTCGCCGCGCAACAACGGCATCGCCACCAGCACCAAGAGCGCGGCCACGCCTCCGACGATCATGGCCTGCGCGCCCGAGCCCCAATGCGCGATGATCCACGCCCCCGAGGCGCCGCCGACAAAGCCGCCCAGGCTCCAGAATCCATGCGATGATGACATGATGGCCCGGCCCAGCCGGCGCTCAACCTCGACCGCATTGGCATTCATTGCCACATCCAAACAGCCGATCAGCGCCCCCAAAAGCGCCATTGCCGGGGCCAGAACTGTAAGGCTTGGTGCAAACACCACCAGCGGCAGGGCCAGTGCCGCGGACAAAGCAAAGCCCCGCAGGACCGGGATCGAACCGAAACGCGCGATCAGACGGCCCGCGAACAGCATCGCACCCACCGCGCCCAGCCCCAACCCCAGGATCAGCAGGCCCAGGGTAAATTCGGTGATCTGGTGACGTGGCAAGAGTTGCGGAATCTGCGGTGCCCATGCGCCCATCACAAAGCCATTGGCCGAGAACATGGCGGCGACGGCCCAACGGCCCTTTTGTGCTTCGGTCGGTGTCATGCTGGCTCCAAATCGCTTTGGTTCAGCTTTAGACCGGATCATGTTAGCGCAAAAGCCCCGGTTTGGGCGCGCGATCACGGATTGTAACGCAACGGAAGGCAATCTTTTGCGGCAAAGAAAAAACGGCGCCGGGGGGAGGACCCGGCGCCGTCGTATTTCCGGCCATCAGGGAGGAGGAGGATGGCCGGAGAAGCCTTATTTGCCGTAAGCCGCCTCACGCGCCACATCGGCAATATTGGCGCGGCTCAGGTCGATATCGGCGAGATCGCGATCGCTCATCGACGACAGTTCTTCAAGGGTGCGCAGATAGATCGCCCGACGCTCACGCGCGGCATTCCACTTGGCCAGAACCTCGCCCGCCCAGTCCGTCACATTGAAACCGGCGGCGCGTTGCGAATTCACATAAGCCATCTTGCATATCCTTTTCGTCTCGGATCGGTCTGGGCGGCCCATCCGCCCTTTCCCTGGGTCCAGCGCTTCCTTGCCTTTCCCGTTGATCCGAACATGGCATTGCCGCAGTGCAGCGACAATCCCGCGAAATGCCAAAGCCGCTATGCGAAAACCGCATGGCTGCGCGCTAACCTCACGGTTTTGTGTAAAAATCTAAAATCTTCCCGCCATATTTTTGCCGCAATTTCACGCTGCGGCGCGGCGTTTCCGTCAGCCGCGGCCCAGCAGTGTCAGCATCTCTGCCGCCGCCGCCTCGGGTGAAATCGCCCCCTCGGCCACCCTCTTGCCAAGGGATTCCATGCTGCCACGGGCAGGCTCGCGCGTCAGGACGGACAGCAGGCCCTGACGGACCTCTTCGGCGAACCAGTGGCGGGCCTGCGCGGCGCGGCGCTGGTCCCAATGACCCGAGGCGCGGCGCCAGTCGGCCAGCGCGGTCATCTGCTGCCAGGCGTCAGAGAGGCCCGATTCCTCAACTGCCGAGACGGTCATCGCCTTGGGGAAACCCTCAGGATCTTGCGGGCGGCGGGGCAACAGGCGCAGCGCCCCGACATAATCGGCGCAGGTGCGGGTGGCGGTAGCCTTCAGCTCTCCATCCGCCTTGT
>CALLZQ010000280.1 GCA_937858255.1 uncultured Tabrizicola sp. | reverse complement strand
GTCGTGCCGACCAGCACATCGACCGAACCGCTCATGAATGCCTACACCCTGTTCGCGCTATCATTGTATCACGCGACGGGCGCCAGAGTGGAAAATCTGCACCCTCTGGACAATTCCCGCACAAGGGGTTTCCCTGACCCGCAACAGGAGAGCGCCATGACCAAACACCCCCGCAAGATCATTATCGACACCGACCCGGGGCAGGATGACGCCGTGGCGATCCTGCTGGCACTCGCCTCGCCCGAGGATGTCGAGGTGTTGGGCATCTGCGCCGTGGCCGGCAATGTGCCGCTGCCCCTGACCGAGAAAAACGCGCGCATCGTCTGCGAACTGGCGGGCAAGCCACAGACCCGGGTCTTTGCCGGCTGCGACGCGCCCCTGACGCGCCGGCTGGTGACGGCGGAACATGTGCATGGCAAGACCGGTCTGGATGGTCCGCAGATGGCAGACCCGACCATGCCGCTGCAAGACCAGCATGCGGTGGATTTCCTGATCGAGACCCTGCGCCGCGAACCCGCGCACAGCGTCACCCTCTGCCCGCTGGGCCCCCTGACCAATATCGCCACCGCCATGCAGCGCGCGCCCGACATCATCGGGCGGATTCAGCAGATCGTGCTGATGGGCGGGGCCTATTTTGAGGTGGGCAACATCACCCCGGCGGCGGAATTCAACATCTACGTCGACCCGCAAGCCGCTGAGATCGTGTTCAAATCCGGCGTTCCGCTGGTGGTGATGCCGCTGGATGTCACCCATAAGGCGCTGACCAACCGCGCCCGGGTCGAGGCGTTCCGCGCCCTGGGCACCGAGCCAGGGCGAATGGTCGCCGAATGGACCGATTTCTTTGAGCGTTTTGACATGCAGAAATACGGCAGCGAGGGCGCCCCCCTGCACGACCCCTGCGTCATCGCCTATCTGATCGACCCCTCGCTCTTTGAGGGGCGGCATATCAATGTCGAGATCGAGACCGGCTCAGAGTTGACCATGGGCATGACGGTCGCCGACTGGTGGGGGGTAACGGATCGCCCGGCCAATGCCCTGTTCATGGGCAAGATCGACGCCGCGCGGTTTTTCGCGCTGCTGACCGAACGGATCGGGCGACTATAGGCCTCAGGCCAGCGGCAGGATCACGGAAAAGGTGCTGCCCTGCCCGGGTTCGCTGTCGATCTTCAGCCGCCCGCGATGGCGCAGGACGATATGCTTGACGATGGCAAGGCCCAGCCCCGTGCCCCCTTGCTCGCGCGAGCGGTGGCCGTCGACGCGGTAGAACCGCTCGGTCAGGCGCGGGATATGGATCGGGTCGATCCCCTCGCCCCGGTCGATCACATCAATGCGCAGCGCCGCCACCTTGGGCAACGCATCCGGCGACAGCCGTACCGTCACCTGCCCGCCGGAACCGCCATATTTCACCGCATTCTCGATCAGGTTCTGGAACACCTGCACCAGTTGATCGGGGTCGCCCGGCACCACCTGATCCACGGCCTCGCCCTGCAATTCGACAGTGACCCCCGCTGCCTCGCTGACCGGGCGCAGGCCCGAAATGGTGCTGCGCAACAGATCGGGCAGGTTGACCTGCCCGGTCGGGCGCACCCGCTCTTCGGCCTCGACCCGGCTGAGGTGCAACAGATCCTGAATCAGCCGGTTCATCCGGCTGGCCTCGCGCTCCATGATCGCCAGAAACCGGTCGCGGGCCGCCGCATCGTCACGGGCCGCGCCGCGCAGGGTCTCGATAAAGCCGAGGAGCGCGGTCAGGGGCGAGCGTAATTCATGGCTGACATTGGCGACGAATTCGCGGCGCATATTGCCGATCTGCTCTGCGGCGGTCAGGTCTTCAAAGGCGCAGACCACGCCTTGCCCGCGTGGCAGGGGCGTGACCCAGACCCGATAGACATTATCCTGCGAGGGGCCGGGCATGGTATGACGCGCCTGCCCGGCCCGCCCCTCGGTCAGCGCCGCCGTCAAGGCGGTCTGCACCTCGGGCTGGCGCAGCACCATGGCATGACGCCGCCCAGAGGCCGCGCCGCCGATCAAGGTCCGCGCGCCGGTATTCATCGCGCCAATCCGCTCATCCGCGCCGATGATCAGCGCGGGCAGCGGCATCCCTGCCAGAATCGCCTCGGTCGTTTCATTCATCCGCGCCCCCTCGCCCTCGCCAACCCCACCGGCAACGGCCTTCCCCTTGCCTACCTTGCCCCATGGCCGCTGACCAGCCCCGGCAAGCGTGCCTTCAGCGTGACAGCCGCCCGCCAATTGACCGCGAATCGGGTTTTCGCTTGACGCGAAAAACAATCAGCGATTGCATGACCGCCGATTCAAAGGCGGTGTATGAACAAGAACCCTGGCGCCCTTCACAACAGACAAGTGGATGACGAGGCCACTGCCGCGCCCTCGGTGCCCTTCCTGTCGGTTGATCTGCCCCCTCAGCAGGCCCTTCGTCTGGCCGAGGGGCGACCCATCATCCGCCTGTCGGCGGCCTCGATCGGTCAGGCGGAATTCCCCCGCGACCCGGCGTTGCGGCTGGGATGTCCGCTGTTTGGCAGTGACAGCGATGCGATGTGTATCGCCGAGGCCCTGAGCGCGGCCGGTTTTCCCGGCGAGATGCTGGTTCTGGCACCGCGCCTGCCAAACCCGGCGCTGGTCGAGAAAGAGTTGCGCGCCGCGGCCCACGGGTTTCGCCTGCGGCTGATCTGCGATTAGCTGCGCCGGCAATCAACGCAGCGGCGTCAGCCCCGTGGCAAAGCGGCGGGCATTGGCGCGGTAGCCCTCGGCCGATTTCATCAGCCGCGCCTGCGCCGCCTCATCCAACTGCCGCACCACCTTGCCGGGGCTGCCCATCACCAGACTGCCATCGGGAATTTCCTTCCCCTCGGTGATCAGCGCACCGGCGCCAATCAGGCAGCCCATGCCGATCCGCGCCCCGTTCAGCACCACCGCGCCCATGCCGATCAGGCTGCCCGCGCCGATGGTGCAACCATGCAGCATCGCCTTGTGGCCAATGGTGCAATCCGGCCCGATCACCAGCGGATAACCGATATCGGTGTGCAGCACGCAGTTTTCCTGCACATTCGCCCCACGCCCGACGCGGATTTCCTCATTGTCGCCGCGGATCGTGGTGCCGAACCAGACCGAGGCCTCATCCTCCAACACCACCTTGCCAATCAGATTGGCATCCGCCGCCACCCAGGCCGAGGCGGCAATCTGCGGCGCGATCCCATCAAGTGCATAGATCATCTGCCCTCAAACTCCTTGTTCAGACCACGGACGAATTCGGCAAGCGCGGGCTGGCGGTCGCGGCGCATCCGCTCGGCCTTCAGGATCGAGAGGAGGTCGGCAAAGGTCCGTTCCAGATCGTCATTGATCAGGACGTAATCGTATTCGGCCCAGTGGCTGATCTCATCGCGGCTTTTGGCCATGCGCCCGGCGATCACCTCATCGCTGTCCTGCGCCCGTCCGCGAAGGCGGGTTTCCAGCGCCGCGATCGAGGGCGGCAGGATAAAGATCGACACCACATCGCGCCCGAGGGCCGAGTTACGGATCTGCTGCCCGCCCTGCCAGTCAATGTCAAAAAGGGTATCGCGCCCCTCGCGCATCGCCGTCTCAACCGGGCCGCGCGGGCTGCCGTAGAGATTGCCGAACACCTCGGCATGTTCCAGCATCTCGCCGGTGCGGACCATCTCTTCAAAATCACCACGGCTGCGGAAGTAGTATTCGCGCCCGTCAGCCTCGCCCGGACGCGGCGCGCGGGTGGTGGCACTCACGGAAAAGCGGATCGTCGGATCCCATTCCATCAGTCGCCGCGCCAAGGTCGATTTCCCGGCGCCCGAAGGCGAAGAGAGAATAAGGAGAAGCCCGCGCCGTTCCGCCATTGCCATCTATTCCACGTTCTGAACCTGCTCACGCAGTTGGTCGATCACGGTCTTGAGGTCAAGCCCGATCCGCGTCAGCGCCAGCGACTGCGCCTTGGAACACAGCGTATTGGCCTCGCGCATGAATTCCTGCATCAGGAAATCGAACTTGCGGCCCACTGGCCCTGCCTCGGCCAACAGCGCGCGGGCGGCGGCCACATGGGCGGCCAGCCGGTCCAGCTCTTCTGTCACATCGGTCTTGACCGCGATCAGCGCCAGTTCCTGCGTCAGCCGCGCCTCATCCACGCCCTCACTATTGTCCAGCACCCGGGCCAGCGCTTCGGCCAATGACGCGCGCTGCTGGTCGCGGCGGGTCAGCACCTCGGCCCCGGCCTCGGCGGTCAGTTCGGCGATCCGGTCAAGTTGCGCCGCGATCACCCCGGCCAGCGCCGCCCCTTCGGCGGCCCGCATCTCGGAAAAGGCGGCGATCAGCGCGGGCAGATCGGCCATCAGTGCCTGCCGCAGCGGCGTGGTATCCTCGGCCTGCGTGCCATTTTCCAGCACGCCACGCAACGCCAGCACATCGGCCGAGGTCGGCTGCGCCAGCGTCACCCCTGCCGCCATCGCCGCCTCTTCCACCTGATGCAGCGCCGCCAGAACCGAGGGCGGCACCGCCATATTCACCCTGACCGCCCCCTCGGCCGCCTCATCGCGCGCGAGTTTGAGCGTGACCGAAACATTCCCCCGCCCCAGCGCCTTTTGCAGATCGGCACGGATGGCCTGTTCCAGACCGTCCACCCAATCGGGCACGCGCAGGCGCAGATCCAGCCCCTTGCCATTGACCGAACGAATATCCCAGGCCCAGCTATACCCCAGCCCCTGCCCTTTGCGCGCGGCAAAGCCGGTCATCGAAATCGTCATTCGAAACATCTCCCGACCGCAAACCGGCGGCGTTTACCAAATGTTCAGTTTTCTCACCAGCTTGCGCCGGGTTGAGCTAGATTAACAGGACGGTAACACATCTGAACGGCCCCTTAACCGAAAACGCCGGCCCGGACCCAGAACACCGCCCCGATTAGCACAGCCGGCCCTGCCCGGCAATTGCCGAGCGGTCGTCAGCGGCAAGGGACAGCCCCGACCAGGACAGGAGACGCAATCATGACCTTTCGCTTTCGCGGCACCGGAAACAACGACGGTTTTGCCGATCAGGGCATGATCGCCGGTCTGCGCGCCTATTGGGAGGCGCTGCGCGAGGATGGCGCGCTACCGCGCCGCCATCAGATCGACCCACAGGGGATGGCCGGGGCGCTGGAACATGGCTTTCTGATCGAACGGGTCGGCGCGGGTCTGGCGCGGTTTCGGATCGCCGGCCTCGCCTTTCACGATCTGATGGGCATGGATGTGCGGGGCATTCCGTTTTCCTGCCTGTTTCTGGGCGAGGCGCGGATGCCCTTGCAGATCGAACTTGAACGGGTGTTTCATGCGCCGTCGATCCTGACGATGGATCTGGCCTCGCCCGGGCATTTCGCCCGCGCGGATCTGCGGGCGCGGCTGATCGTGCTGCCGTTGGCTGGCGGGGCCGAGCGGTCGGATCTGGCCAGCGGCTGCCTCGAGACCCCTGGCCCGAGCGGCCGCGGCCCGCGCCGTTTTGCCATCGCTGACAGCCGGCAAGAGCGGGTGATGCTGCCCGACAGGGCACCGCAAGCGCCGCATAGCCCCGCCGTCGTCTGGTCTGCGCCCGCCCGGCCGGTGCCGGCCTCGCTGGCCCGCCCCGGCTTTGCCGAGGCGCCGGGCAGCGCGCCGGTCGGTTCGCGCCCCCGCGCGGCGGGCGGGCATTTGCGGCTGGTGCATTCCAACGATTGACGCAGGTTAAGGCGCCCCGCGCCGCGCTGTGGCAGACTCGCCCTCTGATCACGGGGGCATTCATGACGGCACAAACAGCGATCCTGATCTCTTTGGCCATCGTGGCGACGATACTCGCTGGCATGGGCCTGCTGCGGCTAACGGATATGCGGCTGGAGACGCGCGTCTGGGCCGCCCTTGCCACCACCGCGGGGAAGGGGGGCCAGCCTTTGGCCCCCGCTTGGTGGCGGGGCTTCCCAGCCCCGCCCCGCCGCTATCTGACGCAGGCGATTGCCCCCGGCACCCTGCTGCGCCACGTCGCGGTGATCGAGATGGCGGGCAGCTTTGACCTTGGAAGTGCCGATGAACCGAACGATGCCCCGATGGCGGCACGCCAGATCCTCGCCGGAACAGCGGGATTCGTCTGGAAAATGCGATCTGGCCCCGTCAGCGGCTCGGACGGGCTTGGACCAGAGGGATCATGGACGCGGTTTCGCCTGTTCGGTCTGATCCCGGTGGCGCGCAGCGGCTTTGATGAAAATCACCGCCGTTCGGCCTTTGCCCGCGCCGTGGCCGAGGCCGCCTTCTGGTCGCCCGCCAGCACCCTGCCCGGCCCCGGCATCAGATGGGAGGCCGCCGGCCCGAATACCGCCCGCTTGACCGTCACGCGCGACGGGCTGTCGCAAAGCGTTGATCTGACGCTGGATGCAACGGGGCGCCCCCGCGTTCGATGGTCATGGCGCGCTGGTCGAATGCCAATCCGGGCAAGGTCTGGCAGCTCCAGCCCTTTTGCGCCGAATTTGGCGCCATGGGTGATTTTGGCGGTTATCACCTGCCGGTCGAGGTCGATGCCGGGAATTTCTTTGGGACGCCGCAATGGTTTGCGTTTTTCCGCGCCCGGGTCACAGCCATCACCTTCCTGCCCTGACCGCCGCATGAAAAAGGGGCGCGGCCAAGCCGCACCCCCGCGTTCGTCAATGGACCGGCAGATCAGAGCGCGATGCGCTTACCCTCTTCGCGCAGACCCAGCAATTCCTCGGCCACAAGGAAGGCCAGTTCCAGCGACTGACTGGCATTCAGGCGCGGGTCGCAAGCCGTGTGATAACGGTCGGCCAGATTTTCATCCGATACCGCGCGCAGGCCGCCGGTGCATTCGGTCACATCCTGCCCGGTCATCTCAAAATGCACACCGCCCGGGATGGTGCCTTCGGCCTTGTGGATGGCAAAGAACTCACGCACTTCGCGCAGCACGCTGTCAAAGGGCCGGGTCTTGTAGCCCGAGCTGGACTTGACGGTGTTGCCATGCATCGGGTCGCAGGACCAGACGACATTGGCACCCTCAGCCTGCACGGTCTTGATCAGACGTGGCAGATGCTCGGCCACCTTGCCGGCACCAAAGCGGGCGATCAGCGTCAGGCGGCCCGGCTCGTTTTCCGGGTTCAGCTTGGCCATCAGCACCTTGAGGTCCTCGGCCGTGGTCGAGGGGCCGCGCTTCAGGCCAATCGGGTTCAGCACGCCGCGGCAGAATTCGACATGGGCGCCGTCGGGCTGACGGGTCCGGTCGCCGATCCAGATCATATGGCCCGACCCCGCCACCGGCTTGCCCGAGATCGAATCGACGCGGCAGAGCGCCTCTTCATATTCCAAGAGCAGCGCCTCATGGCTGGTGTAGAAATCGACGGCATGCAGCGTATGGGCCGTGTCGGAATTCACCCCCGCCGCCGTCATGAAGTCGAGCGCATCCGAGATCCGGTTCGACAATTCGCGGTAACGCTCGGCCTTGTCATGTTCGGCAAAACCGAGGGTCCAGGAATGCACCCGGTGAATATCGGCAAAGCCGCCGGTCGAGAAGGCGCGCAACAGGTTCAGGCTGGCCGCCGCCTGGGTATAGGCCTGCAACATCCGGTTCGGATCGGGGATCCGTGCCTCGGGCGTCGCGTCAAAGCCGTTGATGATGTCGCCCTTGTAGCTCGGCAGTTCAACGCCGTTGATCACCTCGGTCGGGGCGGAACGCGGCTTGGCGAACTGGCCGGCCATACGGCCCACCTTGATGACTGGCACCTTGGCGCCATAGGTCAGCACAACCGCCATTTGCAACATGACGCGAAAGGTGTCGCGGATGTTGTCGGCGCTGAATTCGGCAAAGCTCTCGGCGCAGTCGCCACCCTGAAGCAGGAAGGCCTTACCCTCGGCCGCAAGGGCCAGTTGTTTTTTCAGCTTGCGCGCCTCACCGGCAAAGACCAGCGGCGGATATTTGGCAAGCTGCGCCTCAACGGCGCCCAGCGCCCCTGCGTCGGGATAATCGGGCATCTGGATCCGCGGCTTTGCGCGCCAGTCCGATTTCGTCCAGCCCTTTGTCATGGCCATTCTCCGGGTCTTCGTGGTCGTTAGCGATACCGGCGCTGTATAGGGCGGGGAACGCCGGATTGCAAAGCCCGATTGCAGGCAGAATTGCCGCGGCGCGGCGGGGTGCCCCCCTTGCGAATGCCCGGCAAATCCTGTCTGACTGTCGAGATACCGACACGAACAGGTCGCAACATGTCCACCCCTTCTGTCCGCGCCCGCCAGACAACCGCGCCAACCCAGGTCAAGCGGTTTGTCTTTGTGCTTCTGGACAAATTCACCATGCTCTCGTTTTCCTGCGCGATCGAGCCGCTGCGGCTGGCCAATTACGTCGCGGGCAAGACGCTCTACACCTGGAAACTCGCGGGCGAGAACGGGCGCGAGGCGACCTGTTCGAACGGGGCGACCTTCAAGCTGGACATGGGTCTGGATGAGGTGGACCGCGAGGATGTGATCCTCGTCTGTGGCGGGATCGAGGTACAAAAGGGCACCACCCGCCCGGTGCTGAACTGGCTGCGGCGCGAGGCACGGCGCGGCAATGTCATCGGCGGCATGTGTACCGGCGCCTATGCCTTGGCCAAGGCGGGGCTGCTGGACGGCAAAAAGGCGACGATCCACTGGGAAAACCAGGACGGGTTCATGGAGGAATTCGAAGAGGTCAAGCTGACCAAATCGGTCTTTGTCATGGATGGCAACCGCCTGACCACCGCCGGGGGCACCTCTTCCATCGACCTGATCCTCAAGATCATCGCCGCCGATCATGGCAGCGATCTGGCCAACAATGTCGCGGATCTGCTGATCTATTCGACCATCCGCACCGATCAGGACACCCAGCGCCTGTCGATCCCCACCCGCATCGGCGTGCGCCACCCCAAGCTCTCCCAGGTCATTCAGATGATGGAGGGCAATATCGAGGACCCGCTCTCGCCCGCCGATCTGGCCGATCAGGTGGGCATGTCCACGCGCCAGCTTGAGCGGCTGTTCCGCCGTTATCTGAACCGCAGCCCCAAGCGCTATTACATGGAATTGCGCCTGCAAAAGGCCCGCAACCTGTTGATGCAGACGGATATGAGCGTGATCAACGTGGCACTGGCCTGCGGCTTTGCCTCTCCCTCGCATTTCTCGAAATGCTACCGCAGCCATTACAACACCACCCCCTATCGCGAGCGCGGCACGCAAGGCCCCGTGCCCGGCCCCGGCAACCGCCTGTCGATCTGAGATGGGGCCGACGCGGCGCCATGTGCTGCTGGCCCCGCTTGCCGGGCTGATGGCGCAGGGGGCGACAGCCCGACAAGGGCAGAGGGTGGCGGTCATTGGCGCGGGCATGGCCGGACTTGCCGCCGCGCGCGCCCTGACCGATGCCGGCGCGGATGTCACGATCTATGAGGCGCGGTCGCGCATCGGCGGGCGGGTCTGGACCAGGCGGCTCTGGCCGGGATTGCCGGTGGACATGGGGGCAAGCTGGATCCATGGCACGACCGGCAACCCGCTGACATTGCTGGCCGATCAGGCGGGCCTTTCCCGCGTGCCCACCGATTATGACAGCGCCGCAGCCTTTACACCGGGCGGCAAAGAGGTTTCGCCAGACGAACCCTGGACCA
>CALLZQ010000279.1 GCA_937858255.1 uncultured Tabrizicola sp. | reverse complement strand
GAGGGCGCCGGCAGCCCGGCAGAGACCAATCTGCGCGCCGGCGACATCGCCAATATGGGCTTTGCCCTCGCCGCCGGGGTGCCGGTGGTGCTGGTCGGCGATATCGACCGGGGCGGTGTCATCGCCCAGATCGTCGGCACGCATTGCGTCATTGCGGCGGAAGACCGCGCAATGACCGGCGGCTTTCGGGTCAACAAGTCCCGCGGCGATCCGGCCCTGTTCCCCGCCGGGATGAAAGAGATTGCCCGCCGCACCGGCTGGTCTGCTTTGGGGCTTCTGCCATGGTTCCCCGCCGCCGCGCGCCTGCCTGCCGAGGATGCGGTGGGCCTAGGCTCCAGCGGCGCGGGCCCCTTGCGGATCGCCGTGCCGCATCTGCCGCGCATCGCCAATTTCGACGACCTCGATCCGCTGCGGGCCGAGCCGGGGCTGCGCGTCGAGATCATCCCGCAGGGCCAGCCGCTACCCGGCGACGCGGCGCTGGTGATCCTGCCCGGGTCCAAGGCGACAATCGCCGATCTGGCGGTCTTGCGCGCCCAAGGCTGGGATATTGACCTGGCCGCGCATCTGCGCCGTGGCGGGCATGTCTGGGGCCTGTGCGGCGGCTATCAGATGCTGGGCCGGACCATTGCCGACCCCCATGGGATCGAGGGGCCGCCCGGAGAGGTGCCCGGGCTGGGCCTGCTCGACATCCATACCGTCTTGCAGGGCGACAAGACCCTGCGGCTGACCCATGGGCATTGTGCCGAAACCGGGCAGCCTGTGTCAGGCTATGAGATACACCTTGGCCAGAGCGCCGGCCCCGACTGCGTCCGCCCGGCCTTTGTCATCGGCGAGGCCCCCGAGGGCGCTGTCTCCGCCGACGGGCGGGTGCGCGGCAGCTATCTGCATGGGGTCTTTGCCGCCGATGGCTTTCGCCGGGCCGAATTGGCGCGGCTGGGGCACCGGGCCGAGGGGCCAGCCTATGAGGCCATGGTCGAGGCAACGCTTGATGCGCTGGCAGACCATCTGGCGGCCCATGCCGATCTGGACAGGCTCTTGTCGCTGGCCGACGAGGTCTAGGCGCTATTCGAACTCACGCACCGCCAGCGCCCGGGCAATCTCGGCGCGGACCAGTTTGCGGACATTGCGGGTGATCCGCTCGCCCAGCGTGCCGGCAAGCTCTTCGCGGATGATGTCACGGACCAGATCGCGCAGCACTTCCTCGTCAAAGGTGACATCCTGGCTGTCGAACATGCTGGCGGCTGTCTCTTCGGTCTCGCGTTCCAATTCGGCGCGCACCTCGGCCTCGGCGGCATCGGCCCAGCCTGCGTCTTCGGGCGGGCGGACCACACGGCGCGGCGGCGGCTGGGTTGCCTCGACCTCTTCGGTCTCGGCAAAGGCATCATCCTCGACCGGCGCGGTCCAGAGATCGGCGGGATCATTCGCCATTGCCCCGGCAAGATCGTCATCGGCCTGCCGGTCATCGGACATCGGGCTGAAATGCAGACGGGCCGCCGAAGTTTCCGGTGCCGCCGTCGCGGCGGGTTCATCGTCCCAGGCCATATGGTCGCCGACCGGCGATTCCCAATCTGCCTGCGAGTCATCCATCGCCGCAGAAAGCCGCGACACCACATCGCCAGCCTCGGTCGGGCTGGCCTGCCCGGCCTCTGGCGCCGCCGCGATCGGGGCGACATCTTCGGTAACGAATGGCGCGGGCGCGGCGGCAGCGGCGTCATCCACCACCAGGAAAGCCGGGGTCAGAATCAGCTTTTCCGGCGCAGGCCGTGTCTCGGCCCCGCTCTTGGTGGCCCCTGTCTCGGCAGACCCTGTCTCGGTGGCGCCGCTGCGTGGCGCGGGCCGCAAATCCTCGGACACCAGCCGCCGGATAGAGGACAGCACATCCTCGATCTCATGATTGCTCATCGGTTCCGACATGCGTTTCCTGCCCAGCCTCGCCAAACCGCCGGAACGTCCGGCCCCTGGTCTTGTTGTTGCAAGTTTAATGCCGGATGGCGGGCAGCACAAGGAATTGGCGCGGCAGAGTTAACAATTGGCCCCGACGCAAGCCGAAAACCGCGGCGAAGGCCCCCGCGTAGCCTGCCCTTGCGTGCCGTCAGCGGCCGATCTTTTCCAGAATCTTGTCCAGCTTCTTGCCTTGGGCCGAATGCGCCGGCGCGGTCTTGACCGCGTTGTAATAGGTCGCTGGATCATAGGTCGGGATACCCAGGCCCAGATGCTCGGCGGTCAGCAGGCCCATGGTTTGCAGCACCGCATAGACGCCCAGATAGCGCTGCGCCTCGGCCTGAATGCGGCTGACGCGGGCATCGAGCAATTCCTGTTCGGCGTTCAGCACATCCAGCGTAGTCCGCGCGCCAAGGCTGGCCTCTTCGCGCACGCCGTCAAAGGCGGTCTGCGCGGCGCGGATCTGGCGATCACCTGCCTGCACCTGCGCATTGGCCACTGCCAGACGCGCCCAGGCGGAACCCACCGCCTCGGAAATCGCCACGCCTGCCTGCGCCAGATCGGCCCGCGCCCCGTCACGCTGCGCAATCGCCTGCCGCAGGGCCGAAGCCTTGGCGCCGCCGGAATAGATTTCCTGATTCAGCGCCAGCCCGAACTGCTGGGTGTCAATGCCAAAACTGTTCTTGCTGGCCGAGACCTCGCCCGCGAGGGTGGGCTTGAAATTGGCCTTGGCCACCTCGATCGCCAGTTCGCGGATCGTCACGCCCCGCTGCGCCTGCAAGATCGACGGATGACCCTTGAGCGCGACCGCCCGCGCGGCCTCCATCGACTTGGGCAGGCTGGGGGTCTTGGGCAGGCCCCTGAGCGCCCCGGGGTAATGACCGGTCGCGGCCTTGAAAGCCTCACGCGCGACAATCAGATCCCCCTCGGCGAGAGAATAGGCCGCACGGGCCGCCGCCAGACGCGCCTCGGCGATCGAGACATCGGTGCGCGTGATCTCACCCACATCGAACCGGTCCTGCGCCGCGCGCAGTTCCTTGGTCACCAGCCGCACATTGGAATCGCGCAGCGACACGATCTGCGATTTGACCTGCACATCGACATAGGCGGAAACCGCATCGAACAGCACCTGCTGCTCGACATTGCGCAACGCCTCACGGGTGGCAAGGATGGTTTCCTTGCGGATCTCGATCCCCAGTTGCCGGCGACCGAAATCCAGCAACATCATGCTGGCGGAGATTTCAAAGGTGGTGCGGAAACCCTCGGAAAACGGGCCGCTGGCGCGCGACTGGGTACGGCTCCAGCCAGATGAGAGCGTATATTCGACCACGGGCCGCAGCGTCGCCACCGCCTGCGCCAGATCTTCGTCGGCGGCCCGCAGCACGGCGGCCTGCTTGTCCAAGAGGTTCGATTCCCGATAGGCCGAGACCAGCGCATCGGTCAGGGTTTCGGCCTGTGCCACCGGGGCTGCAATCACCAGCGCCGCACCAACCGCCAAGCCAAGAATTCCGCGCATGTGCCGCCTCTTCCTTCCATCCGCCCCGGGGCCGCCACGCCCCTGCGGGGCGTCTGGCGCGACCATCGCGGGCTATTCCCAGTCTCAGAGCGCGAAGGCCCTGTCTTTCGCAAAGCCCGGCAAAACCGGCGCTGTTGCATTGAACGCAAACCGCCAGTTGATTCCGTCGCCGCGTTTATGGCCGATGCGCACAACGCCCAAGGCGCCTTCCATGAAGATCGCGCCGATCCGCCCGCCATCCTTGAGCTGATCGAGCAGCGCCTGCGGCACCGTCTCGACCGCGCCCTGCACGGTGATCACATCATAGGGACCATGCTTGGCCGCGCCTGCGGCCAGCGGGCCGACGATCACGGCAGCATTGTCCACCGCCTCGCCCGAGAGCAGCGACTGGGCCTCGGCGGCCAGCGCCTCATCCTCCTCGACCGCGACCACCGCTTCGGCCATCCGGGCGATCACTGCCGCCGAATAGCCCAGACCGCAGCCCAGATCGAGGACCATCTCACCCTTGCGGATATCGAGCGCATCCAACAGCTTGGCCAGCGTCCGCGGGTCCAGCACCACGCGATTTGCCGCCAGGGGCAGGTTCTCGCCGACATAGGCGGCCTCGCGACGGTCGCGCGGCACATAAACCTCACGCGGGACCGAGAGCATCGCCTCGATGATCGGGAACTTGGTCACGTCCGAGGGGCGAACCTGGGTGTCAACCATCATTACGCGGCGGGTGGCGAAATCGGTCATGTCTGAACTCATCAGTCTAGTTCCGGTCCCCACCGTCTTGCCACATTACCCGGGCTTGAGCAACGGGCCTTCGGCGCCCCGGGCCACCCGGGCTTGCGCTTTTTCGCCGCGCGCCCCTTTGCCGGGCACACTTACCGCTTCAGCCCGGCGGGGTCAGTTGCAGCGCGCCCAGAATAACCTCGCGCGCGGCCAACGCGCCGGGGGTCCGCTCAAAGGTGCAAAAGGCGCCCAGCGTCACTGTTTCACAGGGGCCGTTTTCATCCTCGACCCATTCCGACGGATTCAGGAACCAGACATCCGCCCCCTCGCCCTCGATATTCTGGAAGAATACCGCCGAGATCTCTTCGGCCCGTTCGCCATCGCCCAGATCGAAATGATAGGGCCGCTCAGCCGCCCAGCCCTGCGGCAGCGCAAAGGCCAGCCCGGTTTCCGCATCGGCATAGGTGCAGACCGGCGCCTCGGTGCATTGATAGGGAATGGCGGTTTCAAATTTCAGCAGCGGCACCTCATAGCTCTGCCCCGAGGTGGGTGGCAGGGTGAGGATCAGCTCAAACAGCTCGACCTCGGAAAAGGCTGAGATCTGATAGTCGCCCGGCACCAGCGCCACAGTCCAGGGGCCGGGGCGCGACTCGGGTTCCATCGTCATCGCCGCCAACATGTCGGCATCGCGCGGCAAATCCAGCGGCGTGGCCGACCATGACACCGCGCGATCCTCATAGCCGGGGGGCAGGTGAAAGCCGGAGTCAAAGGTTTCAGCCCAGAGTGGCGCAGCCAGCAGGCCAAAGGCCAGCGCGGCGACGGAACCGCCAAAGGGCCGTGGCATCGCCACCCAAGGTCCGGGCCCGCATTGCCCTGCGCCTGTCGCCCCGTTCCGCATCTGTCGCCGCCCCCTGCCCTGACGCCCTGTGCCGCGCCCGATAGAGACGCCGCAACGCCCGCAGACTCGGCCCCGGCGCGGGGATTTGCAAGCCCGAAGCCGGGGTCGCACGGTCACGTTTTCCCGACCGCGGCAGACCGGATCAGGCCGCGGGGTTCAGTCGCAACAGCGCCGCGTTCAGGGCCGCGGCCAGACTGACCCACAAGAGATAGGGCAGCATCAATGCTGCCGCGACCCCGTCCAGCCCGGCAAAGGCCGCCGTTGTCGCCGCCACCGCCAGCCAGAGCGCCCCGATGATCACCAGCCCCGCCCGCATCCGGCGCAGCCCGAAGAAAACCGGGGTCCACAGCGTATTCAGCGCGATCTGCAACGACCATAGCGCCAGCGCCACCCCGGCCCCGGATGCCTCTCCGGCAAGCCCGGCGATCCGCGCCGCCGCCAGCGCCATCATCAGGTAAAGCGCGGTCCAGATCACCGGAAAGGCCCGGTCAGGCGGGGTCCAGCCCGGGCGGGTCAAGCCGCGATACCACTCGCCCGGCGGAAACATCACGCCGGTTGCGGCCGCAGCCCCTGTCGCACATAGGCAGATGAAAAAGGCCAGGTAGTCCATGGCATGCCCCCCCCGAAATATTACTTCACGGATTCTCTGCGCGGAATTTCTGCGCGATGGCCCAGACGGCAGCTAGCGCGTCATCGCGCGCCGTCCAGCGGAACCGGGGAGCAGCAAAAGGCGAAAGGGCGCGCCCGGGGCCGACCCTATGATCACGCTACAGCGCCGCGCCCAGCGTGCCGCCAAAGATCCGCTGCATATAGCGCGTCATATAGAGTTTCATCCACGGCGTATAACGCTCGGGGTTGCGCAGCGCCTCGGCCGCCAGATCGTAGAGAT
>CALLZQ010000278.1 GCA_937858255.1 uncultured Tabrizicola sp. | reverse complement strand
CTGAAAGCTGGACAGATCGGGCGCGACACATTTCAGGATAAAGTCGATCTCGCCGTTCAGCATGTGGCACTCTCGCA
Source organism: uncultured Tabrizicola sp. (assembly GCA_937858255.1). Classification (GTDB taxonomy): domain Bacteria; phylum Pseudomonadota; class Alphaproteobacteria; order Rhodobacterales; family Rhodobacteraceae; genus Pseudotabrizicola. Next base: position 1,817 of record CALLZQ010000278.1, on the reverse strand, counting down.
CCAAAGGCCAGTCGCGGCAGCGCTGCTCAAAGGTCGAAAGATCGGCCTCGGCCTGACTTTGCAGCCGCACCATGGCAAAAACCTGCACCTCGAAGCCCAACTCGCGCGCGTCGATATCGGCGTGGTAGCCCTTGACGACCCCCGCCTCTTCCAGCGTGCGGACGCGACGCAGGCAGGGGGGCGCCGAGATGCCCACGCGCTTGGCCAGTTCGACATTGGTCATCCGGCCGTCGGCCTGCAATTCCGCCAGAATATGACGGTCGATCGGGTCCAGTTTCGATCCGGCCATGGGTGCCTCCCTGCTCTGGCCCTATCTAGGCCCTCCCCCCACCCTGCGCAATAATATTTCAACACTGCGCAGGATAATTTCGCCCAAATTTCACGCGCCTGCCCGTTTTCGCAACAGACAGCATAGCGGATTCTGGGGCTTCCCGCCCGCGCGCCGCGCGCCTATATCGGAACCCGAAGAAAAGAGGGCATCATGACCGAGACAAGGCACACGCGCGTACTCATCATCGGGTCGGGACCGGCGGGGTACACCGCCGCTGTCTACTCTGCAAGAGCCATGCTGAACCCGATCCTTGTGCAGGGGTTGCAACCGGGCGGGCAGTTGACCATCACCACCGAGGTCGAGAACTGGCCGGGCGACAGCCATGTGCAGGGCCCCGATCTGATGGTGCGGATGGAGGAACATGCCCGCGCCATGGGCGCAGAGATCGTCTCGGATTACATCTCGTCGCTCGACCTGTCGCAGCGCCCGTTCGTGGCGCGGGCCGACAGCGGCACAACGTTTACCGCTGACGCCGTGATCCTGGCCACCGGCGCGCAGGCCAAATGGCTGGGCCTGCCGTCGGAGGAAAAGTTCAAGGGCTTTGGCGTGTCGGCCTGCGCCACCTGTGACGGCTTTTTCTATCGCGGCAAAGAGGTGGTGGTCATCGGCGGCGGCAATACCGCGGTCGAAGAGGCGCTGTTCCTGACCAATTTTGCCACCAGGGTGACGCTGATCCACCGCCGCGACAGCCTGCGCGCCGAAAAGATCATGCAGGACCGGCTGTTCAAGAACCCCAAGGTCCAGATGCTCTGGAATCATGAGGGGATTGAGGTGCTGGGGACTGAGGCCCCGCTGGGCGTGACGGCGGTTCGCGCGCGCCATGGGCAAACCGGCGGAATCGCCGATGTTCCCTGCGCCGGGTTCTTCGTGGCCATCGGCCATGCCCCGGCCAGCGAGTTGGTCAAGGATCAGCTAGAGCTGCACAGCGGCGGCTATGTCAAGGTCGAGCCGGGCAGCACCCGGACGGCCATTCCCGGCGTCTTTGCCGCGGGCGATCTGACCGATCATGTCTACCGCCAGGCCGTGACCAGTGCCGGGATGGGCTGCATGGCCGCGCTGGATGCCGAACGGTTCCTCGCCGGCGAGTAATCCGGCAAAAGGGGCGCCCTCACCCGGCGCCCCCCAGCCTTTCGCTGCCTGGCTTGGGTTCAGAGCAGGAAATCGCCCCCCGTGATCGAGGGTGCGCCAGAAAGCTCGATCACCCAATCGGCGACGCCATCGCCATTCTGGTCGCCGATCAACAGGCCCGCCGGCTTGTAGTAATAGAACGAAGCCGTTCCGCCGCCGATAAACCCGTCAACATTGTTAAAGCTGGTGTCCAGCGCCGTCAGGTCGATCTTGTCACTGCCGCCGACAAAGCCGGTGATCACATCGCGGCCTGCGCCAATACCGATATGGGCCGCCGACACGAAGACGAAAGTATCTGCCCCCGGCCCGCCATTCATATAATCCTTGCCGGTGCCCGCCACCAATGTGTCATCGCCAT
>CALLZQ010000277.1 GCA_937858255.1 uncultured Tabrizicola sp. | reverse complement strand
CCCCCCCCCACCCGCGCGCTTGGGGCGGGCACAAAGCATCCTGCCTGCGCCAACGCCGCGATCGGTGGGTTCTGCCGCAGGAAGGTCGACTTGCCCGCCATGTTCGGGCCGGTCAGCAGCCAGATTGCCGGGGTTTTTCCTGTACTTAGCAGGCAGTCATTGGCGACAAAACTGCCCGCCCCCTGCCGCTTCAGCGCACGCTCGACCACCGGATGCCGACCACCCTCGACCTCAAAGGCCCGGCTGCCGTCGACCTCGGGCGGGCACCAATCCTCTGTGACCGCCAGTTCGGCAAAGGCTGCGGTCAGGTCGATTTCTGCCAATGCCCGGGCCGCCATTCCGATTACGGCTGCCCGGTCAAGAATAGCCGCTTTCAGGCGATCATAGTGTCTCTTTTCGATGTCGAGCGCCAGGTTGCCGGCATTCAGGATCCGGGTCTCGATCTCACTCAGGGCGACAGTGGTGAAGCGCACCTGCCCCGCCGTGGTCTGGCGATGGATGAACCGCTCGGAAAGCGGTGACGACAGCATCTTGTCGGCATGTGTCGCGGTGGTTTCGATGAAATAGCCCAGCACATTGTTGTGTTTGATCTTCAGGCTGGAAATCCCGGTTTCGGCAACATAGTCAGCCTGCATCCGGGCAATGACGCCCCGCCCCTCATCGCGCAGCGCCCGTGTCTCGTCCAGTTCGCCGTCAAACCCGGCGGCAATAAATCCACCATCCCGCGCCAGCAGCGGCGGTTCGGCGACAATGGCGCGATCCAGCAGCCCGACCAGATCGTCATGACCCAGCAGCGACTCGGCAGCCTTGGCCAGTATCTCCGGGGCATCGTTCAGCTCTGGCGCAAGTGCTGCGGCTTGCGTCAGGCCAGCGCGGATCGCCGCCAAATCGCGGGGGCCGCCCCGGTCGAGCGCCAGACGTGATAGCGCCCGGTCAATATCGGGCACATGGCGCAGCCGGTCACGCAGGCGATTTCGGCGCGGGGCATCCTGAACCAGAAAACCGACCGCCGTCAGCCGCGCCGATACGACGCCAAGATCGCATGACGGCGCGGAAAGGCGGCGCTCCAGCAACCTTGCCCCGGATGCCGTCACGGTCCGGTCTACAGCGGCGATCAGCGAGCCCTCACGCCCCCCCGACAGAGCTTGGGTGATCTCAAGATTGCGGCGCGTCGAGGGGTCCATCTGCAATGCCCCGCCGGTGGCTTCCCGGATCGGGGGGCGCAGCAAAGGCAATCGACCGCGTTGCGTAAGGTCGAGGTAATCGACCAACGCCCCAAGCGCCGAGACCTCGGCCCGCGAAAACTGACCAAAACCTTCCAGCGATTCCACGCCGAACAGATTGCCCAGACGACGCTCTGCACTGGTCGAATCGAAACTGCCACGAGAGAGCGGTGTCAGGGCCGCGCCCATATCTTCGACGATTCCCGCCAGATCACGCTCACGCAATTCGCTGACCAGAACCTCACGAGGGGCCAGTCGGGCCAATTCCGGCCCCAGTCGCGTCATGAGGCAGGGCATCACCCGAAACTCGCCGGTCGAGATATCGGACCAAGCCAATGCCGCCTCGTCCCGCACCTCTGCCCATGCGGCGAGGAAGTTATGGCGCCGCGCCTCCAGCAACGCGTCTTCGGTCAGCGTCCCGGGCGTGACCAGCCGCACCACCTCGCGCCGTACCACCGATTTCGAGCCGCGCTTTTTCGCTTCGGCCGGATCCTCCATCTGCTCGGCGATTGCCACCCGGAACCCTTTGCGGATCAGCGTCAGCAGATAGCCCTCGGCCGAATGCACGGGCACGCCGCACATGGCGATCGGTTCGCCCAGATGCGTGCCGCGCTTGGTCAGCGCGATGTCCAGCGCCTCAGAGGCCGCGAGGGCATCGTCAAAGAACATCTCATAGAAATCGCCCATCCTGTAGAACAGCAGGGCACCCGGGTTGGCCTCCCGGATTTCGAGATATTGCGCCATCATCGGCGTTACGGTGTTGTCGGTGGCTGACACACCCATCCCCTCGCAACTGTGGTCCCGAACCCTACAAAAGCCCCCGCCCATGCGAAAGCCCCCTCGGGATGGTGGACCCGGTCAAAGACACCTCCTACAATTGGTAGATATGGCCGGGAATTTCGTCCTTGGGGGGCATTCGGGGCGTTGCGCAACAAGATCGACTTCAGCCTGGCGCCCGAAGACCTGTTCTTCGATCCGGCCAGCGACAGCGGCATGTTTTTTCTGGAGCCACCCGCCTTTGTCTGGCGGGCGCGACCGCCCGGCCGTATCGAGGGCTTTGCCGCGTCAGAGCATGATAATATCCGCCTACGGACAGAACGTTTCATCAGGCAAACCCGCCACCACAAGACCTTTCGCAAAGGGGTCGAGTTCAAGACCGCGCTGGTATTGCTGGAGGGGGCCAGCTATCGCAAGTCCTTTGCCATGGTCGGGGGGAAATGCCTGCTGAACGGGGCGTCAGGGATCAGGCTTCTGAATCGTTATTGCTGGGAAAATGAAGAGGCCGCCGACAACCCCGAGTCGCGCCTTGTGCGCTATTTCAGCGAACGCCAGTCAACCAACCGGCTGGAAGATCTGCCATTGCTGACGCGGCCGCTGCCCCCGGGGGTCGATTTCGCCATCGAATGCCGCAACACATTCAATTTCTACCATTTCGTGACGGAAACCCTTTGCCATATCTGCCTGCTCGACAGTATCGATTTCGAGGGCAGGATCTACATTCATTTCCCGAATGCCGAGGACAAGACCCGCCCCTTTGTCCTCGCCTTTGTCGAGGCGCTGTTCCCGCATTTCAGGGGGCGGATCGTGCTTGAACGGGCGCCAAAGGAATATGCGCAGGTGCTGACGGCATATAACTTCTTCAACAGCTACTATCATCTGCCGCCAGAGGTAACGGCCCCGCTCGATGCGCTGGCCCCTTCGGATGAGATGTGGAAAGGCGCAGAGGCGACGCGCTCTTCTCAGGCGGTCCTGTCGATGAACAGTATCGACAGCAGTCTGGTAAAGTTGCGGGAACATGCGCTTGCCGCGATCAGAGAATATGACGCGAGCCAACTGCCCCGCCGCTTTTATGTCGGCCGAAAACCCGGCGCCTCGCGCGACCGCGCGATGGAGGGAGAGGACAAGCTGCTGGAGTTTCTGGCCGCCTTCGGCTTTGCCCAGATTGCCTTTGAGGATCTTTCCCCGCTCGACCAGATCGCATTGATGGCCCATGCCGAGGTGATGATTTCGCCCCATGGGGCAGGTTTTGCCAATATGATTTTCGCCAACCCGGATGCGCTGGTGATCGAGTTGGGCACGTTGCAGACGGCGGTGTTTCGCTGGGGCGATTTCTGGCCGCTGGCGATGGTGTCAGGCTGTCGCTACGTCAGCTTTTTCGCCGATTACAAGAAAGACGACCCAACGAGCGATCCCGCCTTTGCGGCGGATGGTATCGTGCCGGTCGCACTGGGCAGGCGGGGGCTGGGTGAGGTTCTGGCCTTCGTCGCGGCTTCGCTTGGGCATTTCCCAAGGCTTGCGCGGGCCGAAGATTTGTCGCGGCTGTTGCAGCAACTGGTACGGACAGGTCAGCCGGACAGAGCCCTTGGCCTGTTCGAGGCTCATCGCGAACTGGCACGCGGGCAGGCAGATCTGCTGTTGGCCCTGGCCGAGATTCACAAGGGGCTGGGTGCACCGCATGCGGAACTTGTCGCGCTTACCGAGGCGTGGCAGGCCGACACATCGCGCTGGCATACGCTGGTTCAACTGATCTGGTGCGCCCGCAAATTGGGCAAGACCGAGGTGTTGGCTTGGGCCGTCAACCTGCTTGCGGAACTGTTTCCTGAACGCTGTCTCGACCTCGGGCGTGACCGGCCATGGATCCGCGAGTTGCTTTAACCGCATAAAGAGCCCGCAACGTCGCATTGTGCCAAAGGGTCGGGGCCGCTATGAGGGTTGCCGAAACCCCGAAGGAACATATTGGCCCATGTCCTCCAGAACTCGCGTGACGCCCGAAGAGGCGCTTGCCTATCACCTTGAACCCCGCCCCGGCAAATATGACGTCGTGGCCTCGACCCCGATGGCGACCCAGCGCGATTTGTCGCTGGCCTACTCGCCGGGCGTTGCGGTGCCGGTGCAGGCCATCGCCGACAATCCCTCGACGGCCTATGATTATACGGTCAAGGGCAACATGGTCGCCGTCATCTCGAATGGCACGGCCATTCTGGGCCTTGGCAATCTGGGGGCGCTGGCCTCCAAGCCGGTGATGGAGGGCAAGGCGGTGCTCTTCAAGCGTTTCGCCGATGTGAATGCCATCGACATCGAACTTGATACTGAAGATCCCGATGAAATCATCAAGGCGGTCAGCCTGATGGGTCCGACCTTTGGCGGCATCAATCTTGAGGACATCAAGGCGCCCGAGTGTTTCATCATCGAGCAGCGGCTGAAAGAGATCATGGACATTCCGGTGTTCCATGACGATCAGCATGGCACGGCGGTGATCTGCGCCGCCGGCCTGATCAACGCGCTCGAACTGTCGGGCAAGAAAATCGAGGATTGCCGGATTGTTCTGAACGGGGCCGGGGCGGCGGGTATCGCCTGCCTCGAACTCTTGAAATCCATGGGTGCGCGCCATGACAACTGCATCATGTGCGACACCAAGGGCGTGATCTATCAGGGCCGCACCGAGGGCATGAACCAGTGGAAATCGGCCCATGCCGCGCGTACGGATCTGCGCACGCTGGAAGAGGCTATGAGGGGCGCGGATGTCTTCCTCGGTGTGTCTGCCAAAGGGGCTGTAACGCCGGAAATGGTCTCTAACATGGCAGAAAACCCGGTGATTTTCGCGATGGCCAACCCGGATCCCGAGATTACACCCGAAGAGGCGCACGCGGTGCGCCCCGATGCCATCGTTGCGACGGGCCGCTCAGATTACCCCAATCAGGTGAACAACGTCCTTGGCTTTCCCTATCTCTTCCGCGGGGCGCTGGATATCCATGCCCGGGCGATCAATGATGAAATGAAGATCGCCTGCGCCAACGCGCTGGCCAAACTGGCGCGTGAGGATGTGCCGGATGAGGTGGCGATGGCCTATGGCCGCAAGCTCTCTTTCGGGCGCGATTACATCATCCCGACGCCCTTTGATCCCCGCCTGATCCATGTGATCCCGCCGGCGGTGGCCAAGGCCGGGATGGATACCGGCGTCGCCCGTCGTCCGATCATCGACCTGCGCGCCTATGAGCAGACGCTGAAATCGCGCATGGACCCGACGGCCAGCATTCTGCAAGGCATCCATGCCCGGGCCCGTCAGGCGCAGGCCCGGATGATCTTTGCCGAGGGGGATGAGCCGCGCGTGCTGCGCGCCGCCGTCGCTTATCAGCGCGCGGGTCTGGGCAAGGCACTGGTCGTGGGACGCGAGTCGGATGTGCGCGAAAAGCTCGAGGCCTCGGGTCTTGGCGATGCGGTGCGCGAGCTGGAGGTGGTGAATGCCGCCAACAGCCGCCATCTCGATCAGTACAAGGATTTTCTCTATCAGCGCCTGCAACGGCAGGGCCATGACCGCGAAGATATCCACCGCCTCGCGGCCCGTGACCGCCATGTCTTTTCGGCGTTGATGCTGCAACATGGGCATGGCGATGGCCTTGTGACTGGTGCTACCCGCAAATCGGCGCATGTGCTGTCGCTGATCAACCATGTCTTCGACGCCCGCGCCGCAGATGGGGCCGTGGGGGTAACCGCCCTGCTGCACAAAGGCCGGATCGTGCTGATTTCCGACACATTAGTACAGGAATGGCCCGAGCCAGAGGATCTGGCGACCATCGCCATCCGCTCGGCCGGTGTTGCCCGCAGTCTGGGGATTGAACCGCGCGTGGCCTTTGTCAGCTTTTCCACCTTTGGCTATCCGGTCAGCGAGCGGGCGACCAAAATGCATCGTGCGCCGCAAGTGCTCGATCAGATGCGTGTCGATTTCGAGTATGATGGCGAAATGACCGTGGATGTCGCGCTGAACCATGATCTGATGCGGCGCAGCTATCCGTTCTGCCGTCTTAGCGGCCCGGCGAATATTCTGGTGGTCCCGGCGCGGCATTCGGCCTCGATCTCGGTCAAGCTGATGCAGGAAATGGCCGGTGCAACCGTCATCGGGCCGATCCTGACGGGCGTGACCAAGCCGATCCAGATCTGTTCGACCAATTCGACCGTGAATGACATCCTCAACATGGCGGTCATGGCGGCCTGCAAGGTGGGCTGACATCGGGAAATATCCGGGCCTGTTGCAAGGGGCGCCCTGTGGCGCCCCTTTTTCTTTCCGCAGCCGCATCTACGACCTTTTCCTTTGTAATGCACGATTGACATAAGTAATGACTCCTGATCAGTATCGCCCGTGTCATCAAGATTTGGGCGGCGCTCGTGAATCATCACCTCTCTCTTCAGCAGGACCGGCGCGCCGAGAATTGGCAGCGCCTCGCGGCGATGACTGAGGTCGATGTGCTGATCATCGGCGGCGGGGTGAATGGCGTTGCGGTGCTGCGCGATCTGGCATTGAACGGGCTGCGGGTCGCCCTCGTCGATCAGGGGGATTTCTGTGGCGGGGCCAGCAGCGCATCAAGCCGGATGGCCCATGGCGGCCTGCGTTATCTTGAGGGTCGTGAGTTCCGGCTGGTGGCCGAGGCAGCGCGCGAACGGAACATGTTGCTGCATGATGCGCCGCATTGGGTGCATCCCTTGGAAATCGTCGTCCCGCTACAGTATCGCCTGAGGGGGCTGATTTCCGCCGGGTTACGCTTCATGGGGCTGTCGCGCCGGCCGGGGCCGCTGAGTCTTGCGGCGCTTGGCGGGGCGCTGATGATCTATGAGCGCTTTGGCGCGGCGCGGCGCGCCCTGCCCTCACATCGCCTCTGGTCGCGGACCCAGGCGGCACGGCTGGGGCTGGCCGGTCAGATCCGGGCGGTGGTGTCCTATTATGATGGCCAGATTCTCAGCCCCGAAGCCCTAGTCCTCGATATGCTGGATGAGGCGCTGGCCGAACCCGATGCCGTGGCGCTGAACCATGTCAACTGGCGGGCCGAGGCGCCGGGCCGCATCGCGCTGACGGATAATGTGACCGGGCAAAGCCTGTCCCTGTCGCCGCGGGTCATCGTCAATGCCGCCGGCGCAGGGATTGACCGGGTCAATGCGGCGCTGGGTCTGGAGGGCACTTTGGTGCGGGGGGTCAAAGGCGCGCATCTGTTGTTGCAACAGCCCGAGGTGTCGCGCCGCATGGCGGGCCGGGCATTCTATTTCGATGATGGCGGCGGGCGCATGGTGATCTGCCTGCCGGTTGGTGACTGCATCCTGATGGGCACGACCGAGGTTGAAACCAGCGATCCGCAGGACAAGCGGGTTGCCGAAGCCGAGGTGGACTATCTGCTCGGGGCGCTCTCGCGGCTTTTCGAGGGTGTGAGGGTTGAGCGGCGGCATATCGTGGCCGCGACGACCGGCATTCGCCCGTTGCAGGCGGGCGGCGGCAGTACCCCCCAGGCGGCCCGGGATCATGCGTTGGTTGAGGGGCGGGCGGGCGCGGTGCCGGTGCTTTCACTGGTCGGCGGGAAATGGACAACCTTCCGCTCTTTTGCCGAGGGCGCTGCCGACCGGGTGCTGGTGCTCTTGGGTCAGCCGCGCCGTATCACGACGGCCGCGCGCCGCTATCCGGTGCCGGCACTGGCCGAACAGATTGCCGCCGATTGCCAGATCCCCCAGATAAGGGCGGCGCAGCTTGTCGCGCGCTATGGTGCGGCGGCGGGAAAAGCTGCCTTGGCCTGCGCCGGCAGGGATGTGCCGCTGCCAGATCTGCCGCAGAGCTATTCCGCGGCGGAAATCGCCTGGCTTGTCCAGAACCGGATGGCGCAGCGGCTGGAAGATCTGGTGCTGCGGCGAAGCAATCTTGTCGCCACGGGGGCGCTGACCCTTGCCGGTCTGCGCCAGGTGGCGCAAGCGATGGCCGGGCCACTGGGGCAGGACGAAATCTGGATTCAGCGCGAATTGGACCTTGCCCTGGGCGATCCGCGAATACTCGGGTTCCAGCAACAGCGAGGGATGCCATGACCCGCGTGACCCAGGGCGATACCCCTTTGTTTCTGGCCATTGATGCCGGTGGAACAGCGGTCAAGCTGGCATTGTTCGACGCACAGGGCGGTATTGAGGCATCGGCCCTTGCCGAGGTTGCGACAGAATATCACCCGAATGGCTGGGTTGAACGCGATGGACTGGCCTTTTGGGCGGCGATCGCACGGGCGATCCGGTCTTTGGTGGATACCGGGCGTGCCGCGCGGCTGGTGGCGGTTGGTTGTACCGGCTTTGGTAACGGCCTGTTCTTGACCGATGCCGAGGGAGGGCCAACGCGCCCCGGCATCGTCTCGGTCGATCATCGGGCCGACCCGCTGGTACAGGCTCTGGTGGCGGCGGGTGAGGCCGACCGGCTGGCTGCGATCTGCGGGGCGCGGCTCTGGGGTGGGCAGACGATGATGCAACTCGCGGCTCTTGCGATGAATGAGCCGCAGGTGATGGCGCGCAGCCACTGGGCCTTGTCCTGCAAGGATTATCTGCGGATGCGGCTGACCGGAGAGGCGGCAAGCGATCCGACCGATGTCAGCGGTGGCGGGCTGGTGCGGGCCGATGGTGGCGGTTATGCCCATGATCTGCTGGCAGAGCTGGGCCACCCAGAGCTTGCGCGACTTTTGCCGCCAATCCGGCCCAGTGGCGGCATTGCCGGCAAGGTCTCGGCCCGCGCCTCGGCCGAGACCGGATTGCCGGCTGGCCTGCCGGTTGCTGGCGGCATGATGGATGTGGCTGCCTGTGCGCTGGCCGCCGGCGCGATCGGCGGCGATTATCTGGTCATGATCGCCGGCACATGGGCCATCAACGCGCTTGAGACTTCTGTACCGCCGGTGGGTGAGTGGCCGATCCTCAACATGGTGTATCGGGATGGCGCGGCGCGGCTGGTGGCCGAAGGATCGCCCTGTTCTGTGGCCAATCTGGGGTGGTTTCTGTCGCAGGGTCTGGGCGGGCGCGTCGGGATTGAAGAGGCGATGGAAT
>CALLZQ010000276.1 GCA_937858255.1 uncultured Tabrizicola sp. | reverse complement strand
TCCCCCACCAGTTAGGCGGCAATCGCGGCGCGACCAAACAGAGGCGGGCCCCCACCCGCCTCCAAGACCTCCGCCGAGGGCAGGGTCGGCGACGCCCCCTCCAGCGCGATCAACGCGCCGCCGAGGCCAAGGGTCGAATTCGACGTGCCAAAGTCGAGGCCACAGGCCAAGGAGTCGGGGTTCGGGGCGGGCATGGCAGACCTTTCATCCGGGGCGCGCGGCATAAACCCGCCGCGCGCCAAGGACAAGCCCAATGGCAATCAGAGTGCCGGCCCGAGGTCGAGGGCCGAGCCGTCGGAAAACCGCGACAGGCGGAAGCGGTGCAGATCATGCCCCGGCGCACGCCCTTGAACCAGCGCCGCCACCACTCGCCCGATGCCGGGGCCGATGCCAAAGCCATGACCGCTCATGCCTGTCGCGATGGTCAGCCCGGAAATGGGCGCGTGGTCGATGACCGGCACCACATCCGGCATGGTGTCGATCATCCCTGCCCAACGGTGGGTGATGGGGGGAAGGCCCAGCGAGGGAAAGGCCCGGGCAAAGGCCGCCTCAACCCGGCCGAGACTGGCCAGATTCGGCGCCGGGCTCAGGATGCGGCAGGCCTCAAACGGGCTGGCCCCTTGCCATCGGCGCGGGGTGCGCCAGCCATCGGGATAGCCTGCGGGCGCGGCGGGCCGGAAATGGGTGGATCGGAAATCCTTTTTCAGAACTGGCAGATAGGCTGTCAGGCTGCGAAAGGCATCGGGGCCGACAAAGAAATCATGCTCGCCCCCGGGCGCCAGCGTATAGCCGCCATCGGCGCGGCGGCGGAAAGCGAAATGGCCATCGGCGGCGGCGCCGGGATAGATCTCGGGCATGGGTGCCGTGGCGGCAACGCTCGACAGCACGGCGAGTTGCGGGATGGCAATCCCTTGCGCCCCCAGAAAGAGCCGCGACCACGCGCCCCCCGCCATCACCACCCGCGCCGCGCGGATCGTGGGCAGCATCTCGGCGCTGAGATCCTGCAGGAGCTGGGTCGGCTCGCTGTCGGGGATGGCCACGAACGTGTCGCCGGCCTTGGCGACCGCCAGCGCGGTCGGCTGCGAGAAGCCGTCGATCAGGCTGCCGGGCACGCCCTTGACCGAGTCGTTGCCCGCCACCCAGACGGTGTCGCCCGACATCTGCGCCGGGAAGGCGAAGAACAGGAAGGCGCGCACCATCATCGCCGGGTTGAAGATGTTCATCCCGGTGCCGCCGAACACTTCCTTGCCGAGCACGACCGAGAAGGCGACGCCGATCGCC
>CALLZQ010000275.1 GCA_937858255.1 uncultured Tabrizicola sp. | reverse complement strand
GGCGACAGCGCCGGCAAGTCGCCATCTGTGGTCGGGGCGATCGGCGTGATCGGCATGCTGGTGCTCTGGCTCTGGCCGCTGCCTGTGCCCGAGGGGGCGTCCGGGTTCCTGCTGCGCGGCGCGGTCTGGCCGTCGAACAGCTTTCTCTTCTGGACCCTCGTGCAGGCGGCAGGTTCGCTGTTGGGGGTCGGGCTGATGATCCGGGCCTATCAGATCACCGATGCCAGCCGGGCCAGTGTCATCGAATATGTCATCCTGCCGGCCTCGGCCTTCTGGTCATGGGCGATCTGGGGAGAGACGCTTGACCGGGTGGCCTGGGCGGGGATGGCCCTGATCGTTGCGGCGGGAGCAATGATCGCGCTGCGCGCCAAGTCGCAAGAGACAGCGGCGGCAGGCTGAACCAATTTTCTTCAAGAAAATTGGCAAATTCCTTCAAAGGAATTTGCGCCTAGCCTTCGACGGCTTCGCGCCAGTGGCGGCGGCAAAGGCTCTGATAGGTCTCATTGCCGCCGATCACGACCTGTTCGCCATCGCGCAGCGCCTTGCCATCCGGTCCTTTGCGCACCACCATCGTGGCTTTCTTGCCGCAATGGCAGATGGTGCGCACCTCTCGCATTTCATCTGCCCAGGCGAGCAGGGCGGCAGAGCCGGGGAAAAGATTACCCTGAAAATCGACCCTCAGACCGTAGCACATCACCGGCAGGCCCAGATCATCTACCGCACAGGCGAGTTGCCAGACCTGCGCTTTTGTCAAAAATTGTGCCTCGTCAATGAAAACGCAGGCAACGGGGCCCCTCTCAAGCCGGTGTTTCAGCTTTTCGAACATATCGTCGCCCGCGCCGAATGTGTCGGCCTCTTCGCCGATGCCGATACGGCTGGCGATCCGGCCCTTGCCGGCCCGATCATCGAAGCGGGCGGTGATCAGATAGGTCGCCATCCCGCCTTCACGGTAATTGTGCGAGGCTTGCAGCAAGGCGGTGGACTTGCCGGCGTTCATTGTCGAGTAATTGAAGTAGAGCTTGGCCATGACGGCGAGTTAGCCGATTGCCTGCTCGGACGGCAAGGCCACTGTTGCAAGTGGGGTGGGGATCCGCGTTCCTGTGGTGGCCTGAAGGTACACGAGCCGGAAAACGGGGCAGGGGCCGCGACGGGCCGTCGAACTGATAAGCGCCCGAAAGGGCAGGACACTACGCTGACGGGCCCGCCGCACGGCCTTGCGACCACCCCGAAAGGGCTGATGCACGGCGGACCCCCACCCATGCCGGCGCTGGGGACGCCGGCCACTCACTACTGTTCCGGTAAACCCGGAACACCTTTATTCATGACAAAGTGCTGCCATCGCATTAATGGGAAAAGATGTAAGGATTTCCCCGCGCTGCGGGGAGGGGAAGGTGAAATGTCGGTTGCGTCATATCTGAAGAAACACAGCGAGGCCCTGGTCAAGGATGTTGGCATCGAGGCGGCCTGCGAATTGACGGGCAAATCCAAGGCGACGCTTGGCCGCTATTATTCGGATGCCGAAGAGCATGGTGACCGTTTCATGCCGATCGACGTGGTGGCGCAGCTAGAGGCGGCATCGGGCTTTCCTCATGTCACCGCGGCGCTGGCGGATCTGCGCGGAATCGCGCTGAGCTATGATAGTGAGCGGCGGAATGCGACTTCCAAGGGGGTCAATCAGGATGTCGTCGCCCTGGCCCAGCGCTTTGCCATGCTGATGAGCGAGTACAATCAGGCGATAGCAGACGGAAAGATCAGCCTGAATGAGGCCAAGCGTCTCTTGCGAGAGACGCTGGCCATTCAACATGTGCTGATCGAGATGAAGCTGAACCTTGAGGATGAGGTCAGCTAGGGCGCCGCTGCGCCTTGCGGCGCGGGGGCTGACCGCCCGGGCGCGGTCCTTGGGCATGGGGCTTCGCTGCCGGGCGCGGGGCTGCGCCTGCCGGCTTGGCTTGCGCCGGTTTGGCGGATTTGGCCCGGCCCTGACCGCCATTGCCCCGCCCGTGGCCCTGCCCGGGCTTTGGTGCGGCGGCGACGATCTCGGCAGCCCAAGGGGCGCCCCCGACCACCGGCACCGGCTTTTTCAGAACCTTCTCGATGGCCTGCAATTCGCCCATCTCAGCCGGGGCGCAGAAGCTGATACTCGATCCGCTGGCGCCGGCGCGGGCGGTCCGGCCAATGCGGTGGACGTAATTCTCGGGCACATTCGGCATGTCGTAATTATAGACATGGCGGACCGTTGGGATGTCGATCCCGCGCGCGGCGACATCGGTCGCCACCAGCACATCCAACTCGCCCCCCTTGAACTCTGACAGGATCCGGTCGCGCTGATTCTGGCTGCGGTTGCCGTGGATTGCGCCACCGCGAAAGCCCCATCCCGCCAGAACCTTGGTCAGCTTGTCCGAGCCGTGCTTGGTGCGGCAGAACACCAGCGCCTGCTCGCCCGGGTGCTTCTTGAGGTAATCCTCGAGCAACCGGGCCTTGTCGCCGGTGGGGATGAAGTGGACGCCCTGACTGATCCGCTCGACCGGTTTGCCGGGCGGGGCGACCTGCACGCGCACCGGATCGCGCAGATAGGTTTCGGCGATTTCTTCGATATCCTTCGGCATCGTCGCCGAGAACAACAGGGTCTGGCGCTTCAGCGGGATATGCTTGGCGATGCGGCGCAGCGAGTGGATGAACCCCATGTCGAGCATGTGGTCGGGCTCATCCAGCGCCAGATAGCCGCATTTCTCGAGTGAAACGTCGCCGCGCTCGATCAGGTCAATCAGCCGCCCCGGGGTGGCAACCAGCACATCGGCGCCACGTTTCAGCGCGTCGGACTGGCGATTGATCGATTGCCCGCCCACAACCATGACAACGCGCAGATGCGTGCCCTTGGTGAAAATCTCAAGGTTATCCTTGATTTGCAGCGAAAGCTCTCGCGTCGGCGCCAGGATCAGCGCGCGGATGTTGCGCGGCCCGGGCGGGTTGGTCAGATCGAGCAGACGATGGAGCAGCGGCAGGCCAAAGGCCGCCGTCTTGCCGGTGCCGGTCTGGGCCAGACCCATCAGATCGCGCCCCTTCATGATCTGGGGGATTGCCTGTTCCTGAATGGGGGTCGGGGCCTTGAGTTCGGTCTTTTCAAGGGCTTTCAACAGCTTGGGGCTCAGCCCCAGATCAGCAAAGCTGGTCATTGGTTCATCCGTATCAGAGGGACGGCAAACCCTCACCCTCCGGGCTTCCCGGATGGCCGTGCGCGCCGTCGGCGCCCCTGCGTGATGGTGGGAACCTGATTGCCCCGCCCTTCGGTGCTCACGCGGCACGGGCGATGGGGCAGAGGCCAGATGGGGCGAAACCGGCCCGCTGTCAAGACATTCCCCTGCGACGCGGCGGCGACATGGGCAGAATCCACTTGAAACCGGACCGATTCAGGCGCATATGCCGCCCATCAAGGGCCTGCGGCATTCGCGGGCCTATCCCCATTACGGAGTCACCATGGCCAAGGAAGACATTCTCGAATTCCCCGGTGTCGTGAAAGAACTTCTGCCCAACGCGACATTCAAGGTCGAACTCGACAATGGCCATGAACTGATCGCGACGATGGCAGGCAAGATGCGCAAGAACCGCATTCGGGTTCTGGCGGGCGACAAGGTGCAGGTCGAGATGACGCCCTATGATCTGTCCAAGGGCCGCATCAACTATCGCTTCAAGTGAGACTGATTCTCGGCTCTGGCAGCCCGCGCCGGAAGGAACTTCTGGCCGGGCTTGGCATCGTGCCGGATGCCATCCTTCCCCCCGATATCGACGAAACCCCCCGCCCGCGTGAGTTGCCGCGGCCCTATTGCGCGCGGCTGGCGCGGGAAAAGGCGATGGCGGTCGCGGCCGGGCCAGAGGATATCGTTCTTTGCGCCGATACCACGGTGGCCCTGGGGCGGCGCATCTTGGGCAAACCCGCCGATGCGGGTGAGGCGGCGGCGTTTCTGACCTTGCTTGGCGGGCGGCGGCATGAGGTGATCACCGCCGTTGCGGTGCGCCGTGGCGACCGGATCTGGGCGCGTGAGCAGGTCAGTGCGGTCAAGATGAAGCGTTTGTCTGATCTGGAACTGAATGCCTATCTTGCCAGCGGTGACTGGCAGGGCAAGGCTGGCGGCTATGGTATTCAAGGGCTGGCCGGGGCCTTCATCCCGTGGATTTCCGGCAGTTACAGCGGCATCATGGGTTTGCCCGTGGCCGAGACCGTGGCGCTTTTGTCGGCGGCCGGCTGGCCGGTCTGGAGGCAGACATGAAAGGGCGGGTTGTCATCCTTGATGAGGTCGCCGGACGCCAATGTGCCGCGCTGATGGTCGATGGCCGGGTTGAAGAGCTGTCGATAGATCCTGCGGACGATCAGCCGCTGCCGGGCGCGATCTATCGGGCTGTGGCGGATCGTCCGATGAAGGGGCAGGGCGGGCTGTTCCTGCGGCTTCCCGGTGGTGGCTCGGCCTTTTTGCGTCAGGTCAGCGGCATCTCGCCGGGTCAGCGTCTGCTGGTGCAGGTGACAGGCCCCGCCGAGCCCGGCAAGGCGCTGCCGGTGACGACGCGGCTGTTGTTCAAGTCGCGTTTTGCCATCGTTACGCCCGAAGCGCCGGGCCTGAACATCAGCCGCCGTATCCGTGATGAGGAAGAGCGTGCGATGCTCGCCGAACTTGCACAGGCCGGGATGGCGGGTGCGGATGGCAGGCTCGGCCTGATCCTGCGGTCTGCCTGTGAAGGTGCCGAAACTGAGGCAATCGCCGAAGATATCGCCGCGATGCGTGCCCTTGCCGAGGCGGTGTTGGCCGATCTGGCGGGGGAACCGGAATTGCTGGTCGATGGCGCCGTAGCGCATGAGATTGCCTTTCGCGATTGGCTCGACCCCGCGCCGGATGAGGTGATCACCGAACCCGGAGGTTTCGCCCGCCTTGGTGCCGACGAGGCGGTTGCAGCCCTGATGGGCGCCCGTGTCGGGCTGTCAGGCGGCGCGCATATGGTGATCGAGCCGACCCCGGCGCTGGTGGCCGTCGGTGTGAATACCCGCCCCCACACTTCTCCCGCCGCCGCGCTAAAGGCCAATGTCGCCGCCGCACGCGAATTGCCGCGCCAGTTGCGGCTGCGGGGTCTTGGCGGTCAGGTGGTGGTCGATTTTGCCCCGGTTCCCAAGAAAGACCGCGCCATTCTCGATCAGGTGATCAAGGCCGCGTTCAAATCCGAAGGCGAGGCGCATCTGGCAGGCTGGACGGCGTTGGGGCTTTATGAGCTGACGCGCCGGCGCGATAGGCTGCCGCTGTCCGAGCTGGCCGAGGGGCTGTTTGCATGAGTTGCCCGATTTGCGGCAAGGCGCAGGATCCGAAGTATCGCCCGTTTTGTTCGCGCCGCTGCGCCGATATCGATCTGGGTCGCTGGCTGACCGAGGGCTATGCCCTGCCGGCGGAAGACCCCGCCGTTTCCCCGGCAGAACCGACACCCCAGCCCCCCGACGCGCCGCCCCCGTCAAAACGCCATTAACCGGCGTACGCGTGGCAGCACGAAAGAAAAGCGCAAAAAGCCTCTGGACAGCCCCGCGCGCCTGACGTATCACCCGCCCACCCGAAGGGCAGCGCCCCTTCGCTACGGTGCCCAGATAGCTCAGTTGGTAGAGCAGCGGATTGAAAATCCGCGTGTCGCTGGTTCGATTCCGGCTCTGGGCACCACTTAAATCCCTGAAAAAACATCTGGCGCCAGAAAATTGAGTAAAATCAATACTCATGGCATCCTTGCGTCGCCACGGCCGGGCCCGTGATACGGACTTCAGTTTTCCCAGCGCACCTCAAGTGTCAGGATATAACCGGCGCCATAGACGGTGCGGATGGCCTCTTGGCCGAGGGCATCGCTGTCGAGCTTGCGGCGCAGGTGTGGCGGCGCGCCAGCTTTGGCAGAACGGTGCAGCAGCTTTGGCAGAGAAATTTTTGCGCTCTCGCCCCACGCTGACCTATTCGCTGGCGATCTCCTCCTCAGCCTCATAGGGCGGCAGCGGCAGCGTCCCATCAGCCACGTCAAGCGGCACCGGGAAGCGGGTTTCCTCGGGCGGTTGGGGTCCGTGCGGCAGGACCAACGTCAGATGCAACTCGCCCGCGATCCGCTCGACGGGGCCGGCGATCCATGCGCTGCCATGGGCCTCGTAGGGCGTGCCCTCGGTGACGCCGGCCAGATCGACCGGGG